>NZ_QFGB01000034.1:0-43033 GCF_004369245.1 Pelotomaculum sp. FP
GGAACGGTTAATTGATCCCTGGACAACATATGAACCGAAGTAAACCTCAGTTTCCACTATTGGTTAGTATAACCATATAATTATTATGACTTGTTAATTACATATTATGGTAAACCGATCACGGATGCAATACCAACAGACATTTCCCGTAGAAATTCTTGCAAGAAGGCTTCTTCTGATTCACGTAAAAAAGTTAGATTTTTAATAATGGCTTTTTTCTTAAATCGCGCCTCTCTATCGGATATACTGATTTCCTTCACTCTATTTATATTTGTTTTAACTTTAGCAAGTCTTTTTGTTAAACATTGAGCCATTTCCCTTGGCGTTAGCGCATTAGAAGCTTCCAACCCAACGTTTAAATCCAGGTAAAACCACTCTAGATTGGATAAAAGCCTTTTTGAAGTTTCAGTAAGCGCTGTCTTGCCGGAATCTGTTATATAGTATCTTTTTCGGTCCGGCATTCGCCCGTCTCTCTCATTATGTGAAATGACCAACCCGTTTTCCTCTAACCTCTTTAATACCTGGTAAATAGAAGCTACTCCGACCCTAACCCACATCCTTAAATTCCGGTACTCAATCACTTTATTAATTTCGTATGCGTAGGAAGGTTTTTCTCTTACAATACTGAGTAAAATTGCTTCTATATTTGACAGTATTATTTTATTCACAGCAAACCCATCCTCCGTTTCATAGGCTCTCATTCAGATACCTTCCGAGGGCCCTTACGAACAACCAAGATAAGAGAAAAACGTCCGGTTAACTGGACTTACGTTCCGTCAGAACCGCACGTTATACGCATATTTTACCATGTATTCAATTGCGCATGTAAGTAAATTATTTCAATTTTTTACTTCTGCTTTTCCAGTATCAGGAAAAGTGCTGGTAAGCTCTATCAGAAGAAGTGATTGCTCTCCTGTCTCACAATGTCAATGAGGGAATTCTACAGGTAAGAAACTCCAAATCAGATCCCGTATCGAAATTAAGGCAAGCAATTTATCTTGGTATATACAGCTGGATGCTCAATGACATCATAAGGTATATTCATACTTTCCATAACATCAAATACTTTCTGACGAATTCTATTCATTTTTCGTTTTAATCCTCCCAAATTTGCATAGGCCCAACTCTAATATGCGGTGTAAAGTGGCAATATCTTCTTTTTCATCTGCCTGTCCGTAAGCGTCACTTAATAATACACTTAATATCCCGAATATTAAGGTAGCGCCATATCTTACACACCAACTTTCTAATACCTGTAGTCTATTACACATTCTTTAAAATAAATAAAATCCCTGCTTACCTTCTTCTACCCTGAGACAAATAGACTACTCTCGACTCTTCAATTCTGATATAGTAAACCTGACCCAGTTTGATGGACACATAGAATGACTGGTACAATAAAACCTGTGGAGGTGAAGTCTTCATGCAGGTTGACCGCAGGGCACGCGGACTGAGAGGGTTATTATCAGAGCCCTCGCAACGGATGAGTCAAATGTGAGGTTTGTTGTATCCTCTCACGATATCCCGTCTGTCCGCCAACAAATAAAATCGGTTATCGAACGCTATTCTTAAACACATAAAAAAGGAGCAGTCCAAACAGTTTACCTACATTCACCTATGTTGCATATTGAACTATTCTTTATCTATGATAATATGGAAGTAAGTCGGATAACCAGATTATAACAAAAGGAGTTGATAATGATGGAAAGCCTTCTGGCCAAGGAATTACATCTGACCGTTAAGCCGGTGGCAATCCTTCTGACAAACGAAAAACCAGAAGGAGCCTCACAATTTCGGCCGGGAAGCTGGGGTTGCGTGATGGCTATGCTAAAAGCCGCCTCCCTCGGCAAGACAGCCGTCTTCGACCGGGAGACCGTCGGTTGCGGCGGTGGCGGGGTGGGCTTAGGTTTCGGCAATGCATTCCACACAAGTGGGGCGGGTGACACAGGTGGTATCGAGTATTTCCTTTCCACAGGCCGGGGGGAGGGTTACCCCGAGGGTGAAGGTTACCGTAAGACGCCCGAACTTGCCTCCTGTTTTGTTAGCAATCTACCGATTATCGACCTGCCGTATACCTACCGGGTCTTCAAACCGCTGGAGCAGGTTGACCCATCCCTGGAGCAGCCTTGTTTAGTTACCTTCTTCGTCAATGCCGACCAGTTATGCGGCTTAGTGGTGATGGCAAACTATGACCGCCCGGATCTCAATAACGTGATCATTCCTCATTGTGCTGGTTGCCAGGGGCTCTTTCTCATTCCCTACAACGAGGTGAAAAGTGAAAACCCACGGGCTGTTGTGGGCATGATGGATCCTTCCGCTCGCCCCTTTATAGACCCTGGTCAGGTCACCTTCACCGTGCCGTACAAGCGGTTCCTGGAGATGGAGGCCAACATTCCGGACAGCTTTTTAACTAAAAGCACATGGAACAAGATAGCCGAGCGTATTACCAGCGTTCCTTCCGAAGTTTCGGCAGGAACCGATGGTTCCCAGACAAATAATGGGTAAATATGCCGTTTGGTAAACCAACAAACGCACTCGAAGACAAAGGATTTGCCATTCCCGTTTTTTCACCATAATAGGCACTGCGGTGTAAATGCACATTACTGTTGTCTTCAATGGATTTGCTTCCACTTTATCGAATAAAACAGATTCTACACCTGCAATTTTCAACTGTTCTTCTGTTCTTGCAAGATAACCGTTTGTTCTTGCGGATTTTCCGTCTGGAATAACAATCATAGCTTTTTTGCCAGGCATTTTTTGTGCATGCAAATTACTTAATTGGCCTGCTCCGAAGAAAACTCTTGTAGGTACATACATGTTAAAGCTTATATCAAATCCTCCATATTCATTAGTTCTTTTTCTTTATTTTAAAATTGCATTTTCGTAAACTTCGATTTTATAGTCCAGTTTATCAATTGTTTTTTTTAAATCTTCCATCTTGGCTGCCAGTTGATTCCTTTGTTCAATTAGAATATTTTTTCTGGCTGCAATGGTTTCTTCTCCTTGCCTGAAGAGTTCTACGTACTCAATCAACACCTCAACCATAAGTCCTGCACTTCTCATGCACTTGATAAATTCAATCCATTTTAAGTCAGTTTCTCCATAATCCCTAATTCCACTTTTATTTCTCTTTACAGGTGGTATCAAACCAATTCTTTCATAATACCGTAACGTATCTGGAGAGATATCGAGTTGTTTACTTACCTCTGCAATATTCATGTCTTTACCTCCTCGAAATGCAGTCTACCACTTGGAGCTAACTCCAAGTAAAGTCCAAAAACCATTCCAACAAGACGAAATGATGTCTTTATATCTGCTCAGGCTTCTGATTAGATTTCCGTGTCAAATACCTCAGCCACTTTTTTCAACTGCTCCACAACATCTATATGCTGTGGACAGTGCTGTTCACACTGCTTACAGCCGATACAGTCAGAAGCTTTCCCAAAGTCCTGCGTTAAATTCATATAGTAAACCATATGGTAAGGTACCAGTCCAAACTGCTCCTGGTTATTATACAAAGAAAAGTATTTCGGTATTGGTATCTCCTTCGGGCAGTCATCCACGCAATACCGGCATGCGGTGCATGGGATTGCAATACTGCTGTTAATAATCTCAGCGGCCTTTTTTATAATTTCTCTTTCTTCATCCTTCAAAGGCATAATATCCTGCATATAACTTACGTTGTCAACGACCTGTTCGTAATCGCTCATACCGCTAAGCACCATAAAAACATTTTCCAAAGAAGCTGCAAACCGGACTGCCCACGATGCCACGCTCATATCCGGGTGATAATCCTTAAACAGTAATTCCGCTTCATCAGGTACGTTAGCAAGCGCACCTCCTTTGACCGGCTCCATTACACTGACAGGCTTCTTATGCTTTGTTGCCACTTCATAGCACTTACGGGATTCGATTGTTTCATTGTCCCAGTCAATATAGTTGATTTGAAGCTGCACATATTCCATCTCCGGATGTTCTGTTAATATCCGGTCTAACAATTCTGCCTTGTCATGAAAAGAAAACCCTATGTGTTTTACCTTACCCTCTCCCTTTAATTTCTTCATAAATTCGAAGCCGCCATATTTCAAAGTGTCCGCATAGTTCTTCACACCGAGGTTATGCAACAGATAATAGTCAAAGTATTCAACCCCGCATCTTTCTAACTGCTCATTAAAAATTCTCTGATAATCACCACTACTGGTTACTATAAAAGTAGGCATTTTATCCGTCAATGTAAACGCTTCTCTTGGGTATCTTTCAACAAGAGCCTTTCTTGCAGCGACTTCGCTCATTCCCAGATGGTACACGTATGCCGTATCAAAATAGGTAAAACCATTTTCCAGATAGTAATGCACCATCTTATTTAAAAGTTCTTGATTGATACTTTTCAGATTTTCCTCTTCTGTTATTGGTAACCGCATCATTCCGAATCCTAATTTCTTCATACCGCATTCTCCATTTTCTTTGTTTTTAAAAGATTCAATGTGTGCTTTATTGCGTCAAAGGCATCAGATGGATTCTCAATATATTTGACGGTCTGTTCCATGGGGCAAAGGCCGGTTCCGGCGCGGTTGATGATAACATGAGTGAGCGTGTCACAGGAATACCGAACACCGTTTTGCAAAAAAACTTTTACCGCTTGCTCGCTCATTACGCAGGCGTATACCTCTCTGACTCCGGCCAACACAAAGAGCATGGCTGCCGCTTTGCCCACGATTTTGTCTGCGGCAGAATATCCGCTTAAGTTTGTTCCGGCAGTTATAAATTCCACCATGGGAGAAATGCCGCTTAGGGTGCTGGTATGGATGATGTCGTCTTTGCAAAGCACGCAGGTATAGTTGCCGCTTTGAAAGAGCGCTTTTGCGTGATCCATATCATTATAGCGTTTTCCCCTGCTTTCCATCCAAAACATCAGCAATGGGATTAGACACCACTGTAGCAGGACGCCTGGCAGGCCGGTGATCACGCAGTTCCAGATCAGGGAAACTTCCACAGTCTGACTGCCCAGTCCGTAAACGGCAAGGAGGAGCGCTCCGGCTTTAAGTATCCGTCCGACAATCTGTGCCAGCAGCAGCTTGCCAAATACCGGCATTTTAACTTTGTGCAGCGCTCCGGCAGCCAGACCATAGCCAGCCAGTTCAATCATTAAAAAAGGGAGCAGCGCCACTGTGGGCATCCCGGACAAAGCAAAACTGATTAAGGGGCTTAGGGCGCCGGCAACCATACCGACAGCAGGCCCGGCCAGCAATCCGACCAGCAGCACCGGCAGGTGCATGGGCAAAAAGGCTTCGCCTAAGGCAGATCCAAGCCCGGAAATAGCTCCCATCCCGTGAAAGATCTGAGGCAGAGCTACAGCGGCAAAGACGGCTGCAGCAGTGGTGAGCGTTTGGGTTTTGACGGCTGATTTGTTCAGAGTTAACGAATGTGTCATGAAATCATCTCCGTAATTTGAAATTTTATAACTTCTTATACTTTTTTCCCCATTTCATATGCCTGAACCATTGCCCTGCTTCCTTTAATGTCTCCCACATTCCAGGCGCCGGTTCCATAGATAATACCCTTTTCTTTTGCTCCGTAAAGGCAGGAAGTAAATCCTCTAAATCCTTCTATAGTCCTTTCCATTGCCTCCATATTCTTAAATTCTTCCGGTCTGATTCCATAATCGGACATTTGAGGTCTGCAACTCCGCATTCTTCCTGCAATTTTACTTACATTGTGATGAATCCATCGGCTCTTTCGCACCTTCCATTCCCATGGCATTTGCCATTTGTATTAATCTGTCGTCACACAGTCTAGCACTTGGAGTTAACTCCAAGTCAAGTATTTTTTTTGGAATATATTTAAGCTGCACTCCCATCATATAATCACCAACTGGAAAAATGTTCTTACTATTTCTTTTACTCTATTTTTGAGTCTATACCTGGATGATATTAATTTTGTCTCTTTATCCTAATAAATGGGTTAATTAACAAATAATTTAATAATAACCTATTTCTATTAAGAATAGATTGTTTTATATTTAGACAAGTAATTTTAAGTTGAAAATTAAAACACTTGATTGGTCCTATGCTTTAGCAAGAACAGTAAATTTTGAATAAATACGCCATAGCGTATATTAAATATCGTGATGAAAAATGTGTCATGGAAAAACAGTATCCGTCTTTAATTATTCTCTTGGGTTAAATTAGGGAACTTCTTGACTATGGGCATATAAAACTTATATATTTGATTTGGTTTTTTATATCACTAGAGGGGTTTCAATTCTTTTAACAAACAGGCTACAAAAAAATAAGCAGAAAAGTGGAGGACATCAAGTTGAGTGTTTGTGAACCGCGGAAAAATCTGTCATTAAGCTCCGATCCCGTGAAGGATGCGGCCTTAGGTGGGTTAATGAGTTGGTTAAGCCAGCAGCAGAAGGATGAAGTGGTATTTAATCAGGCAGAACTTAAAGCGCAAAACGAAACCCTGATTAGTGGCAACCAAAAACAATTATTTCTAACTGATGAGTTGGCGAAACTCCTCGGTGCCGAGGATACAACTACCTTCCGGGTCGTCAAGCGTCAAAACAAGATCGAAATCTACCCCAATATTCACAGCCTGGCAAAGGTTTATATTGAGCCGACAACCCTATGCAACCTGAATTGCCGCACCTGCATCCGGAAAACCTGGCATGAGCCTTTGGGAAGTATGAAACTGGAAGTGTTTGACGGCCTGCTCGAACAGCTTAAAGAGTTCAAAAGCCTGCAAACCGTGATGTTTGGCGGTTTCGGTGAACCCACCTTCCATAAAGACATTCTCTATATGATCGGGAAAGTCAAAGCACTGGGCCTTAAGGCGGAGATGGTAACCAACGGCACCCTGCTCAATGAAGCTATGCTGCAAGGTATGCTGGATAACGGCCTGGATACACTATGGGTATCCTTTGACGGAACGAGTGAGGACAGTTTTGATGATATCCGGGCGGGAGCCAGTTTTATTGAGGTGGTGCAAAACCTGAGACGGCTCAAGGAACTGAATCAACAGACTACGCACAAAATCAAAGTTGGAATCGCGTTTGTAGTCATGAAAAGGAATATCAAGGAATTAAGAAAGCTGGGAACACTGGCCCAAACGGTGGGCGCGGAGATGGTCTCTGTCAGCAATGTGATCCCCTACAGCAGCGACATGCTCGATCAGATGGTATGTGAAAGGATCCTCTGGGCTAATAGCATCTCGTATTACTCGAGATCCCTGCCAATCAATTTACCATTTATCGATAGAACGGAAACCACCAAACAGACCTTGTTCGAGCTATTCCGGGATTATAACAATATCAGTATCATGCGGAACCATATTGACACGGAAGCAGGCAGCTGCCGGTTTGTTAAGGAACGCTGCACCTTCATTAAATGGGACGGCACCGTAAGTTCCTGCATGGGCCTTTTACATTCCTATAAGACTTATTTCACCACAGGACGGGCAGAAAGGGAAGTTACAGCCTATGTTTTGGGAGATACCCGCAAAAACAGCTTGAAGGAGATATGGGACGGACAGGAATATCATGATTTCAGGGAAAAAGTTGATGAATTTGATTTTTCACCTTGCTTGCAGTGCGGTCCCTGTGACCTTGCCGAAAAAAACGAGGAAGACTGTTTTGGTAACAAATTTCCTACCTGTGGAGGTTGTTTATGGGCACAGGGTGTGATACAGTGTCCCTGATTTTTGCCTAAAATACCCATAGAGAGTATTTTTTTGATTATTCTTGTAAATAATAAATCGGTATGGATATATTTAGATGCATATTAAGGGTTGTGACCATACCGGCTGTGTTAATAATATCTGTACTTTTGATAGTAAACACGGCGGCTTCAGCTAACGAGGCTTCACAGAATACAAATACTCAATCTTTAGAAAAAAACGTTCCCATTCAGGTGACTTATACTGTGAAAGAAGGAGATAATCTTTGCAGTATCGCCTATAAACACCAGGTTATGCTCCGGGAATTGATGAGAGTTAATAACCTCAGCGACAGCCTGATCCGGCCGGAGGAGGTCCTGCAAATCCCCGAGAGCCTGCCTTACAGGAGCGGATTTTCCCGCGGGGATGTACCCAGGGACGAGTTAATGCTTCTGGCCAGATTGATTCACGCTGAAGCAAGGGGCGAGAGCTTCGAGGGTCAGGTGGCCGTCGGCGCCGTTATCTTGAACAGGATTAACAGCCCGTATTTCCCCAAAACAATACCGGAGGTCATTCTGCAAAAAAACAGCAGAGTCTACCAGTTCTCACCAGTAGAAGATGGGTCCATCAACCTGGAACCTGACGAGAAAGCAGTTAGCGCAGCTGAGCAGGCTCTCGCAGGGAAGGATCCCACAGGTGGGGCGCTGTTCTTTTACAATCCCGATATCAGCAAAGATACCTGGATTCAGACCCTGCCGGTCGTAACCAAAATCGGCAACCATGTTTTTGCAACCAGCACATGAAATAGAGGCGACCGTTAACCGGTCGCCTCTTTTGCTCAAGCCACAGCTTGAAGCAAACCGTGGGAGATTAAAAGAAACGCTATGGCTGCCATCAGTAATCTCAAGCATCTTCCGCCAATATGCGGTATCATGTAAAGTTTCTATATCTTCTGCTGTCCATGAAAGCAACATTTCAGGCGGCAGGTTGGCGTGAATATCCTTTTTAAGCCCGGGAACGGCAAACAGCAAGTATCCTCTATGCTTTACAAAAGGCAGCAAATGCTTGCCCAGGTACTTCTCATCACGTCCAAAATAGTGATAGGAATCTATGCTTACCACTGCGTCAAAGAATTCTTCGGCATACGGCAGATTATCGCTTCCGCATGGATTGAATAATTTGCTCAGTTGTGTACTAGCTTCCATAAATTACTATAAGAAGGGGCGCCTTGCCTTTGCTGCATAAAAAAATGATACCCAATGGATATCATTTTTTTATGCGGGGATTGATTTTATGCTCTAGATCATTTTGGCAATAAGTTCTGCCGGATCGAGGACAGGGACATTTTGTTCAGGGGTAGTCTTGTCTTTGACGCCATCTTCCAGCATAGTGATACAAAATGGACAGTTGGCGCCAATCGCCTGCGGCTCTTTGGCCAAAGCCTGTTCGACCCTCAGGTTGTTGATACGGTCGCCGATATTTTCTTCCATCCACATCCTTGATCCGCCTGCGCCGCAGCAGAAGCTCTTTTCGTGGTTGCGGTCCATCTCAATAAGCTGTACACCCGGGACCATCTTGAACAATGCTCTCGGCGCGTCAAATTCTTGCTGATAACGTCCAAGGTAGCAGGAATCATGGTAGACGATCTTCTGTTCAGGCAGCTGGACATTCTTATTCAGTTTCAGCCTGCCATCTTTGATGAGCTGGTTGATTAACTGGGTATGATGGATGACTTCAAAATTGCCGCCAAACTGCGGATATTCATTTTTCAGCGTATTGAAGCAGTGTGGACAGTTCGTAATGATTTTCTTGACTTTATAGTTGTTTAAGATACCGATATTTTCTTTGGCTATTAACTGGAAGAGATATTCATTACCGCCTCTGCGGACAAAGTCGCCGCAACACTTTTCTTCTTTGCCCAGGATGGCGAAATCAACACCGGCAGCTTTAAGGATTTTCGCTGTTGCGACAGACACTTTCTTGGCCCTGTTATCAAACGAACCTGCGCAGCCGACCCAGAAAAGGTACTCCGGATTTTCGGCTGTTTTCATGATATTCACATCAAGGCCCTTCGTCCATGATGCGCGATCACTCCAGCTGATACCCCACGGATTGAATTTGCTTTCAATATTGCGGAATGCAAGCTGCAGCTCCTCCGGATAATTATTTTCATTCATGACTTCATACCGGCGCATATCAATGATCTTATTGACATGTTCGTTGGATACGGGGCATAAGGTTTGACAAGCTCTGCACGTAGTGCAGGCCCACAGTTCATCACGGGTAAAGATGTCTCCGATCAATTCTTTCTGGAGGATCTGAGCCGCTTCGCGGTCCGTTTTCGTCAGCTTGGCCAGGTCCTCAGCGCTAAGATCATCAGCGTGTTGGATACCCAGCTTATTCAGCACGGCGCCCTTTTCCAGGAGATGGTCTTTTAACGTTCTGCTGAGCAGTTGTTTAGGATTTAAGGGTTTGCCTGAAATATTGGCAGGACAGTTGTCCATACAACGGCCACATTCCCCGCAGGAAAAGCTGTCGAGCAGCTGTTTCCAGGTGAAGTTTTCAATCTTTCCGACACCGTACTCCGTCAGCTTTTCATCTTCCAGATCCATGGCCGTGATTTGAGCGCCGGCTGGTTTCAGGGTCGCGAAATAGCTATTAAACGGCGTAGCCAGCAGGTGCAGGTGTTTGGAATTCGGGATATATACCAAAAATCCGAAAAGTATTAGGACGTGCATCCACCAAAATATTTCGCTGACAGCACCCAGGGTCTCAGGGCTGTATCCTTGATATATTCCGGCAAACATATTATAGACAAAGGCCAGGCTGTAAGCAGGGTTTGGGTCCAGGGCAACTTTGGCGCCACTGGTTAACCAGTCAGTGATGATGACTGCAAAGATCAAAATAACAACAATGGCAGCTTCCGCGGTCCGGTAAAGACGCTTCGGCCTGACGATCCATCTCCGAATAACGCCGATGATTAAGCCGATAAATACGAGTGATGCCAGAATATCTTTTACCAAAAAGAAGTAAGGATTTGTTCCCAAGAAAGGCACATGAACAGAAGGAAACAGCCCTTCGATCACAAGTGGAATTTCTCCTAAACCAATACTGATGAATCCCCAAAAGATTAATAAGTGGATAAACCCATAGTATTCTTTCAGCATTTTCCCATGCAGCAATACGTTCACAACAAAATTCTTAAATCGCTTGCCCGGGTGGTCAAACCTGTCCTCTTTTGCTCCCAGAGCCAGAATGCGTATTTTTTTATTCAGGGCATATGCAAAAGCGCTAACAGAAAGAACAGCAACTATTAAAAATATAATTAATTTTAAAGAAAGCAAACCAATACCTCCCTTTGCTTTAAGAATCCTCCCTGATACGGCTAATGAAACAGTGGTTATATTTAAAACAGTCAACTTTTTGGTTTAAAGCGTATAGTTGAAAGCTTGCAGTTTGAAGGCTGCAGGTTAACCTATATGGTATAAACCTTATCGTTTACGCCGTTGCCTTGAGCTTCAGTTCCTTAATCTTTTGGGTCAGCAGCGGTACAATTTTATGGAGATCACCGACTATGCCATAGGTGGCAATACTGAATATCGGCGCTTCGGGGTCAGTATTGATCGCGACAATAATTTCAGAGGTTTTCATCCCGGCTTGATGCTGGATAGCTCCCGAAATACCACAGGCAACATAGAGCTTCGGTGATACGGTCTTACCCGTTTGCCCGACCTGACGTTCATGCGGAACCCACCCGGAATCAACTGCTACACGGGATGCGCCGGCTACGCCGCCAAGGGCTTCGGCCAATTCCAGAATTAAATGGTAATGTTCCGGACCGCCGATCCCTCTGCCTCCGGATACAACGATTTCAGCATCCTGCAGATTCACACTATGGCCGAGGTTTTTCACGATATCCATAATTTTGGTGGTAACATCCTCTTCCTTAACGGAGGTTTGACAACGGATGATTTCTCCGGTGCGGGTATAATCCGGCTCAGCCATTTTCATGACTTTTGGACGGACAGTCGCCATCTGCGGCCGGTGGTTTTGGCACAAAATCGTGGCCATAACGTTGCCTCCGAAGGCTGGCCGGGTCTGTCTCAAAAGCCGTGTTTCCGGATCAATGGAAAGCTGGGTGCAATCCGCCGTGAGACCGGTCGTAATCCTTACACCAATCCGCGCTGCAAAGTCACGTCCGTTATTGGTGGCTCCGAACAGGACGATTTCCGGTTTGTAGGTGTTGATTAGTTCACAAATCGCAGTGGTATAGGCATCCGTACGGTAATCCTTAAATACCGGCGCGTCAATTAAATAAACTTTTTCGGCGCCATAAGCAAAACATTCTTTTGCTAATTCGCCGACATTTTCACCAAGCAAAACGCCGGCCAGCTCTACCTCCAGCTCATTTGCGAGTTTGCGTCCCTCGCTCAAAAGTTCGAGCGCTACAGTATCAATCTTGCCGTTGCGTTGTTCAATAAAGACCCAAACACCTTTGTATTCATCAAGCTTATTTTCCGGCGTTTTTTTTGCTTTTCTGGTTACTTCGATGGCTTTATTCGGACAGGCTTTGCCGCATACGCCACAGCCGGTGCAATTATCTTTGAACTTCGCAATACCGGCTACGATTTCAACGGCGCCAAAAGGGCATTTATCTACACATGCACCGCAGCCGTTACATAAATTATCGAGTATCTTTACGCTCATTTACCGCTCCTCCTTTACAATATTTCTCTTTCCTTGAGTTTACCGATGAGCAAGTCGCATAATTCTTCTTCATTTTTTCCCTTCAGCATCTCACTTGTGAATTTGACCTCAGGGTTAAAAACCTGCGCGACCTGTGTGGTGGAGCCATTCAATCCGGTCTTTTCGGGAGAAGCCTTGATGTCTTTAGCATTCCAGGTCGTTACCTCGGTTCTTGATGCCTTTATTGAACCCTTGACACTGGGATACCGGGGTTCAATACTTTTATCGACTGTGATAACCGCCGGCAATCTGACTTTAATCACTTCAAATCCGCCTTCAAAAGCACGTTCAACGACCAGATAATCGTCATGGACTTCTCTGATCTTTTGGACATAGGTCGTCTGCGAAAGGCCTAAATGCTCGGCAATACCCGGTCCTACCTGGCCGGTATCCCCGTCAATCGCCTGTTTCCCGCAGAAAATAATGTCCGGTTTGCCAACGTGCTCAATCGCTTTGGCTAAAGAATATGAGGTAGCCCAGGTATCGGCGCCTGCAAACGCAAAGTCACTGATCAGTACCGCTTCGTCCGCACCCATCGCCAGGCATTTGCGCAGCGCGGTTGCCGCCATGGGCGGTCCCATCGCCAGGACGGTAACTTTACCGCCGTATTGTTCTTTAATTCTAATAGCGGCTTCGGCGGCGCATTCGTCTGTAGGATTAACAATACTCGGCACACCGTCACGGATCAACGTGTTTTTTACCGGGTCGATCTTCACTTCAGTAGTATCTGGTACTTGTTTAATACAAACAACTATCTCCACTTTTTCCATCCTTTCCAACGAGAATGTACCCCAGTTAATAACTCATTTAGTGAATATTATTTTGGTTTATATTATTATAGCCTATAATACTGTAGCAAAAAAAATATTCTCATATTTACAAATTGTTTTAGATGTATATCATCCGACACAATAGCCGTCTGAGGCAACTAATTCTTTTTAGTTAACTCTCCGGAAGCATCTTCATCGGTATCCAAAATTGCCTGGCTTAGTCTGGTATAAATATCTGTAATGATCCAACCTCCTTTTAATTTATTGGGCTTTCAATGTAAATAGCGTCCACCTCCTTGGAACACTGCGGGCGCTTGACAGCCCCCGGTGGATGAGTTCCAGCACCTCCTTAAAGTAATTAATATCTCATTCCTCCCGCATCGCGGAATACCTTCCCGCTGTATGGCAGCTACCACTTTTCCTATGAATAAAAAAGCAAGATCCGTACCACTGCGGTAATGACCTTGTCAAGAGCATCTTTTTTGCATTATGGTTCTTATCTAATCCTTTGATAATACAGCATCTTTGCCGTGCCGGCTTCAATTATGCCAGCCATTTGCAAGACAGAACAGAATGTTGAATTTTGTCTAAATTGTAGAACCAATTATGACTTATCCTTGAGACAAACGGTGTTTCTTAATTTTATAATGGTTTCTAATAATTATAATTAGGCGGCTTAATCTGGCCATAGCCCCGCAGAATGACTATGGATATCAATTGACAGAGATTCCTTAAACAGATTTCCTCTCGGCAGCTGAATTTTAAATTCCACGTAATCGGTAGGCAGGGAGATAACCTCAACGAGCTATGCATAAACACCTTCCACAGGAAGGTGTTTGAGAACGATTTTATTTTTGTATCAACAAATCTATCTAATAACTATTTTTACCTACAGCCTTTAACAAAGACCCAAACCAATTTACTATTTTACATACCAAACGTTATTACTATCCTTTAACGCTTCTACCAGAGATCAGCCAAGGAGCTGGAAACGGCTCCGTCATGTTTTTGCTGGTGACCCGCGATACCTCTATATGGATTGCTTCAGTGCGCTCCAAGCCGTTTTCCCGAAACAACGCAGGAAGAGACGTTAGAATTTCGAAGTCCAAGGTGTAGATCACAAAATTCATGGCGGGATTAATGGCCAGCAAACTCTTTATTTCACTGCCGATCCTCGGAGAACCCACTATAAACGCTGTGTCCGGTACCGGCAGCTGATCCAGGATACCGTCTTCCAGAGAATCAACGATTATTACGTTGCTCAGGCCAAATTTGTCAACATTACATTTCATGGTTTTCCGATCCCTGTGATCATATTCCACAGCAATGACACTACCCTCAGCAGCAATCATGGCGGCCTCCACCGCGATGCTCTCACCTGAGATTATACATATATTATCCCGGTCGCCCAGATTGAGCTTATTCATTATAACAGCCCGGACTTCCCGGCACACATACTGAACAGAGCCGTAGGAGAAACGGCTGTTCTCCATACCTATATGATAATTTGTTGCGGCGTTAGGATTTAGAATCAACATGGCCGCAGAGGCGTTGATCCCGCGGTTGATCATGTCTGAGACCTTGTCGTGCTTGATCTCGCCGGATGGATCCGAACCCTCGTTGTACCAGATATCGCAGTCGCCCAGTTCCGCATTCCACATGTCGTAGAAGATATCCGGATGTCCGGCATCCGTAAAGACCAGCACTGCCCGGTTGCTCATAACGCTCGGAATCAGGTTCTTGCTCTTCCCTGTAATGTCCAGCATTTTCAGTTTTGCCAGGTTGATCGCAACGTTCTCTGAAAAATACCGGAGCCAGGATAAAATAACCTCATTCGTGAACATTGTCTGTTCCACAGGCAAAACCTCCTTTGTAACGATATCATACCATATTTTTTGGATTTATGCCCAGTCTCAGCTAAGTTTAAGCGCCTGTGCGCTCCAGCAAGCGTTCCCATTTTTGATCCACATAGGCTTGCGCTTCTTCAATCATCCACTCGTTGCCTTTCTGGAACATATGGCGGAATCTACCCTGGGGGCGAAGAAAGTCTACCACGGGCAGCTTTTTCTTCGGTGTATAGCTCAGACGCCACACCCCCTCCTCTACTTCGAAAAGGGGCCAGACGCAGGTATCCACCGCCAGCTTAATGATCTCCGCAAGCTTGGCCGTGGGATAGTCCCATCCGCGGGGACATGGGGACAATACGTTCAAAAAGCAAGGGCCCTCAGTATAAATGGCATTATACGCCCTGGTGTGCAGATCCTTGAAATTGCCGATAGGGGCAGTCTGTGCTGCATAAGGGATATGATGTGCAACCAAAATCTCCGTCAGATCTTTTTTATTCTGTTTCTTGCCCTGCCCAACAGAACCTACAGGCGTGGTAGTCGTGCGGGCAAAAGGAGGCGTTGCAGATGAACGCTGGATTCCGGTATTCATGTAAGCCTCGTTGTCATAGCAGACGTAGACCATGTCATGACCGCGTTCCATAGCGCCTGACAGGGATTGAAGCCCTATATCATAGGTGCCGCCGTCCCCTGCAAAAGTAATGAACTTGACGGTTCCTTCCACCTTGCCGCGGCGTTTCAAAGCGTTATAGGCCGCTTCCACTCCGGAACAGGTAGCCGCGGAGTTTTCAAAGGCGGAATGAATATAGCTGTCCGTATAGGCCGTGTAAGGATACATAAAGGTGGAGACTTCCAGACAGCTGGTAGCGTTAACCACCACCGCCCTGTCCTCTTTATCCAGGGCGCGCAGAACCCCTGACACAACGATCCCGGCGCCGCAGCCGGCGCAGAGCCGATGCCCTCCGGTGAGGCGTTCCGGCTTTTCTACTTCCTGTTTCAGGTTATATACCGTGCTCACGCTATCTCCTCCTTCGACCTCTGTCCCATATGGGTATATACCGGTCCGGTCTCGCCGGTCGCAGCAATACCGGCCAGCCGGCCGAACACTTTTTCAAAATCCTCGACTTTTATGTCGCGGCCGCCCAGACCGTAAACGATATCAATCAGATACGGGCGTTCCTTCAGATCATACAAAGCACTGCGGGTCTCGGCAAATAAAGGACCTCCGTTTGCCGAAAAGCCTTCGGACTTATCCATGACGGCTACGGCCCTGGTGTTGGCCAGAACCCGGGCCAGTTCCTCGCCCGGGAAAGGACGGAATACCCTGATTTTAACAAGCCCTGCCTTTACCCCGTCCTCCCGCAGTTTGTCGACAGCTGCTTTAGCAGTTCCGGCACTCGATCCGATTAGGACCAGAGCAAGTTGTGCATCCTCCATCCTGTATTCTTCAAACAGGCCATAGCGCCGGCCGGAAATCTTTTCAAACTCTGCGGCTACCTCCAGTATGCGGGCCTTGGCCGCCTTCATGGCCTCAGCCTCCTGGACCTTGTGTTCCATGTAATAGGGACTCACATCGTACGGTCCGACCGCCAGCGGATTTTCTTTTTTGAGCAAATAGTTTTCAGGGTTATATTCCCCGATAAACTTGCGCACAACATCCGTCTCCAAAAGGTCTATATTCTCCACGGCATGACTGGTAATGAAGCCGTCCATACAGGTCATCACCGGCAGGCGAACGCTTGGGGTCTCGCCGATAGGCATGGCCATGAGAAAATTATCGTAGGCCTCCTGATTATTTTCGGCATAGATTTGGATCCAGCCGGTATCACGGGCTCCCATAGAGTCGGAGTGGTCGTTGTTTATGTTAATCGGCCCCGAAAGGGCCCGGTTGACGCAAGCCAGGGTAACAGGCAGACGGCATGAGGCCGCCACGTACAAAAGCTCGTACATCAGCGCCAACCCGCAGGATGAAGTCGCACAGACGGTTCTGGCTCCTGCAGCTTGCGCGGCAAGGCACACGGACATTGAACTGTGCTCAGACTCCACGGTTACGTATTCAGTGTTTACTTCGCCGTTGGCCACATAACCGGCGAAGTATTCAGGAATTTCCGTGGAGGGAGTGATCGGGAACGCTCCCATGACATCAGGGTTGATCTGCTTCATGGCATAAGCTACAGCCTCGTTGCCGGAAAGACGGTCGCTCATCTGGCCGCACCCCCACTCACCATGCTAATTGCCGAGAAGGGGCACACGTTCTCACAGATACCGCAGCCCTTGCAGTGCATATATTCGAAGTCCAGACGTTTCCCGCCCTTCACCGGAATAGCACAGTCCGGGCAGAATGGAACACAAAGCATACAGTGTTTACATGCTTCCTCGTGAAAAACAGGCGTGTTGGTCCGCCAAGCGCCAGTATTGAAAGCCCGTGCGGTTCCCGGTTCGTAGATCTCCCCGCCGGGGGTCAGATCCTGCCAGGGGGTACGTTCGTTGATATCCTTCGCACAAATCATCCTACCTGCACCTCATCCATGGATTTTTTTAGTGTTGCCACATTCCCCTCGATAACATGGGGCTTGGAGGCAAATTTATTTTTAAAGGATTCTTCCATATCCGCTAAAAAACGCTCTATTTCCAAAACGCCGCTCACCTTAACCGCAGCGGCCAGCATAGGGGTATTCGGGAAGTTTGCGCCCAGATTCTCTTCCGAAATGCGGCGGGCATCTATGGTACAGACTTTTCCGGTCCATCCCGCGAGCCTCTCGCGCATCTCACGGGGAGAGCTGGGAGTGTTAATGATGATCGCACCGCCCTCTTTCAGTCCTCCGGTAACGTCGACGCTGTCCAGCAAAGTTTCATCTACCACGACCACGTAGTCTGGATAGTAAATGTTGGAATGGACCGAACAGCGTTTTTCACTGATGCGATTATAAGCCGTAATAGGGGCTCCCATACGTTCCGGTCCATACTCCGGGAATCCCTGCACGAATTTTCCTTCTAAACCGGCTACATCCGCCAACAGCATGCAGGCCGACTTGGCTCCCTGTCCGCCCCGGCCGTGCCAGCGAATTTCTACCATATCATTGGTTGCCATTGCTTTTTCCTCCAGTCAAATAATTAATAAAATTAAAAAAGCTTTCGTCCCGCAAAGGGACGAAAGCCTAAAAGGCATTCGCTATACCACCCATTCATACAAGCATACCATCATATGCGTTCCCTGTGACGGGGGAAAACCGTCGGAGCCTACTGGATTACTCGTTCAGTCCGCAGCTCAGGAGTGATTTTCGGGTTCAGACTACTGGTACCGGGCTTGCACCATCCCCGGCTCTCTGAAACGTTCGGCTGAAACGTACTCTCTCCGTCAATGCCTTTGAAATTTTAAATTATAAATAAATATACCCGCTTTACCGTCTTCTGTCAATCACTTTGTCAAATTTTCACGTTAATTGTCAAATCAGATAACCAAGTAAAAGAACATACCAACCAGCACGGCAAGGAAACCAAGAACTTCCGCCCATGTTATCTTTATCTTTAAAAAGAATTGGTGAAAGAATCATAACAACCACCGGGCCACAGTAATAGGCAAGAACACTGAATAAGCGATTTTCAATTTGGAACACACTTTCCATACAGAAAAGAAAAAAACATAGTACAATACTATGCCAAATCCAAGATTATATCTTAAGATCAGCTTGACATAGTTCTGTATGAAGACAAAAATTGCACACAAATAAAAGCAATCGCATATTGCCTTTTCTAACATGTACAATTATGTGTTCCTTACAGAACAATAGTCAAACAGACACTGCCTTTTCGATCTTAATATGATAAAAGTTTATAGTAATTCCTATACATTGTCAATGAGTAAAGGATCAATCAGCTTCGCTACTTAAAGAAGCTGCCGTCGGGATAACCGTTGATGGCGCCAGACTCACTTGTTTACTGATGTTGTTTTCCGCCCAGCAGCTGGCGATTTGATGAACCTGCTTTTTTTCTCGAATTGGTTAGCCCCTCCCAATCCTAGCTTGACGGTTTTTCCGAACCGCACTCCACTTGAACAAGTTTAAATATTTTTAGCGCCAGCTGCAGATCGAATCTTTCCTGCTGTGACTGAAGATTATATTTCAATTCCTTGATTTTACCCAACCGGTACTTCAAGCCGCTGATCGACATAGAAGCTTTTTTTGACGTTTGCTGAATACTGCTGCTCTCAAGGTACTGCTCCAGGGTTTCGATCAGATTGCTTTTGTATTTACGGTCGTGCTCAAAAAGCGGACCCAATTTTTCATTCATAAAGTTTAATAATTCTGCCTTATTCTGGGTCTCGATAAGTACAGCCAGCGAACCCAGCTCATCGTAAAAAATTACCTTGCCGGGTTTAAAGTTATGGCAAATATCGAGTGCCTTAGCGGCCTGCTTATAGGCTCCCGGATACTGGTCAATGCTGGCGACAATCTTCCCCACTCCCATTGATAGAATCATTTTTGGGTAATGGCGCTTAAATCTTTCATTTATCGATGAAATAAATTCCAGTAGATCATTTTTGATAACCCCGTCCCCGGTTTGAGGAAATAATATTACATATTTATCATTCACTATGCCGCAAAAAACTGATGGATAGTATTTTTTGATAAAACCATCACTAAACCGCAGGATATCCTTTCTTAACAATAGAATCTTTTCTTCCGTATAATCTTTAAGGAATTGGTCATTCGTTATATCAAATACCAGTATGCTATGGTTACCCTTGAGGTCGTGGCCCAACCGCAAAGCCCAGGCATACATCGACTCTTCGCTGGTTTTATTGTCAAAGAGCAGACTCTCCAGGAAATCTCCCCGTAGTTGCTGCTCCAGATCTACAATACTTTTCTGCTTGATTATCTCCAGAGCAAAAACGCTGGTCGAGTGTTGAATAGCCATTATGCTATCCGTACTTGTTTCCTCATCCTTATTTTTGACAGTCGTAATAAATCCAAGAATCTCATTACCGACTACAAGCGGGTAAATCACACAGGAAAGAATAAATCCCTCTATTTTGAACCTTAACGGCAGAGGAACCTTTCTAGTTATTAAAGTATTATATTCCTGTTCCTTGCCGGGTACAGCCATGATATTCTTAAGAGTATCTTTAATCCTTTTTTGTAAATTGGATAAGTATTTTTGTTTGCTAACAATATGCGTTGTAATTAGATGAATCCTGTTATCAAATACCAGTACCGATTCATCGATAATACTTGCCAGAGTCTGAGTAATCCCATTCATCCCTTCTCCGTTTAAAACCAGTTCAGTTAATTTTTTGTTAATAGCAAAAGCACGCTGCAGTTCCTGATTTTGCAGTTGGATTCTTCTTTGTGCCGCCTCTAATTCCTCACTAATCCTCATTTCCTCATAGTAGGGAAGTTCAGAGGCAATCTCATCGCCCCACTCTTCCTCAGTCTTACCTATAAACTCACAATGAGGAGCTCCCATCCCCAGGCACTTGATTTCCTTATAAATCACCCGCTTACCCAGAAAGACGGAAGCATAACCCCCGGCATAACCTATCAGTGTCCAGCATACAGGGCTGTTGTGCGTTCCAATGTAATGAAGGTGCTGTTCCGCTTCATAGGAGTTTGTCCATCTGCCTTTTAAAAGCCACTTTTTTTTCTTTAAATCAATATTAATTATGTCGTGATCTACTTTTGTTTTTCCTTCAAGAGTGTGCAGCGCAATACCGCCGAACTCCCATTCCAGTTCATCTTCCCATTTGAATTTATCCTTCATATTAAACGCATCGTTACGTCCACATGCCCAACCGTATCGAATCAGAAAGCCCTTCGCCCGTTCAAAACCCAGCGTG
Source organism: Pelotomaculum sp. FP (assembly GCF_004369245.1). NCBI lineage: Bacteria > Bacillati > Bacillota > Clostridia > Eubacteriales > Desulfotomaculaceae > Pelotomaculum > Pelotomaculum sp. FP. Next base: position 20,853 of record NZ_QFGB01000034.1, read on the forward strand.
GAAATCAGATCTTTTCTTAAGGCTCCAAATGCATCCGCATTTTCTATCAGGACACGGGTATCTTTCAAAAAAACAGTACCTTCATCCGGCCGGAAGTCCAACAACTCATCCATTTTCAAGTCGACAGCCCTCAATATGCTCCCCCCTGCCATTAAATCGGAGCCAGGTCAAAATATTACATTATAGTATTTACTCTGGGATATAATTACCTGACTTTACCGGACACCCGTTATCACTATCCCATAAGTTAAGCGAATAGACACCCTGTTGGGTTTTAATCATTTTGCATCAACCCGGGCAAGGTTTTTTTATGTTTCAAAACAGAAATTGTTAAGAATCTCCCTTACCTTTCCTTGCGTTGCAATCATTAATTCCCGGCACCGCGCCGCCTTATACAATGGATTGTCGCCCAGAATATTGCTGCAGGCAATACCGCCGTACTGTTCCCCAATTTCACATTCAAACCAATCAACCAAATCAGGTATCATGTATTTTGCAGCCTTATTTTTATCGAATAGAGACAATGCCATAGCCGCGCCCGTTAAAACGCCGCAAGTTTTACCCGAAAACATCCCCCGACACAAACCTGATACCGCTGAAACCATCTCTTCATTTTCTCTTCCCAGTTTTTCAAGCGCTATTTGAACCATAATCTGCGTACAGCAAAGGCCCTTAGCCGCAAGCTCTTCTATTCTCATTTGATCCGTCATATTAAAGCTCCTCAGCTTTATTTGTCTTCTAATTGAGTTTCAACTTCCGCCATTTTACCTGTGGTAAGCTCCTCGGATACAAACACCTGCCCGCAAACAGGGCATCTGGGTAAATCAGCGTAAAATTCATGTTTCAAATACACAAAAGTGGTCTTTGCCGGCGCCAGGGGCACATTGCATTTCGCACAAACCAGCTCAGCTTCTTTCATTGCCGTTCTCCTTGATTTTCATCCGGTGGGAGTATACATTTTTCAACATGTAGCCGGTTTCCTCCTCTGTATATGTTACCCAAAACGTTACCGCCCCCTGGCATAAATGTCCGGTAAACTCCCCTGTATCTCTATTTATCAATTTATTACCAGTTTTTTCACAATGCTCTATCACAGCATAAATATCCTCTTCCAGTATCAAATGTTCGTTCATCTTTTTTTTCAATCCAGGTGAAATATTCAGGGAGATAATCTCCTCCTTAATGACTTTCCCGCCCTCCTTAACTGCCTTGGGCAATAGCTTATTTTTTAATTCCACCCTGTTTCGCCTTCGTTGAGATAAATCAGGCGCGCAATGTCCCGGGGAGCCTGTCCCAAAGACAATATCCAGTATATGGCTGCACTCTTTTCCAGCCGCCGCAAACGTGTCGCGGCAGTTTGAGCAGTAGGTCACATACAAGTTATCATTTTCCATTATGCGCTTGGCTGTGATTTTCCTGACTTGTCCAGGGTTTGCCGCATGAATATGCCCCCCGAAACTACAGCATTGTGCCTCTTTCCCGTGACAGGACAATTCTTCAATCTCATAGCCCACCCAATGAAGCAGTTTGCGTATACTCCTTTGCATGACACTGTCATATCTGCTGGAACAGGGGTCATATACCGATACGGTGTTCCCCCCTCCCTTCCCTTTCCACTGCGGCAAGGCGTGTTTTACCATGATATCATACAAAGACACCGTTTCAATTTGAGGTAAATAGCGGGCAAAGGTTTTTAAACACGTTGGACATGCCATAATCATGACAGGCTCACCCAGGTTGTGCCATTCATGAAGTATATTGTTCTGCACCTTATCCCGCAGCATCTCGTCTCCCGCCCAGTCGGCAGGCACACCGCAACACCCTGCCAACAGAGAAGTATTATCGCATATTTTTTTCAGGAAGGCATATGCATTCAGAACATAATTTGGATCCGATGCTCCGAGTTGGCAACCGGGGAAGAACAGATAACGGCTATTCTTCCCCGGTTGCACCAGTGTATAGGCCTGTTCCGAATTGGCAAATTCCATGTCGCGCAGCCAAAAATCGTGAAATGCCGCCGGTAATACTCCGTCTTTAAATAGATAACGCCTTGCCTGCAGCAAGCAATCCTCCATGTCTACATCCTCCGGGCACATTTCTTTACACAGCCCGCATTGATTGCATGTGTTTAAAAGCCTGCTCGCCACCCTTTTGGTCAACTGCTCAATGGGATGCAGGGTCGCAACTACATCCACCGTGATTCGCTGCGGGTATTTGTTGAAACTCTGCATTAAATCGCAGCCGTCCCTGCACCTGGCGCAATCGCACTTCAAGCATCGTTTTGCTTCGGCAATGACTTTATCCCTGTCGGGTTCACCCTGCGTACTTTCTTTAGGGAAATCAGGTGTCACCGATAGTCTGAAGTAATTTTCATTTACAGTGTGCTTCTCGTATGTCTCGGGAACCCCATCCATAAGCCCGACTTTTACATATTTTTCAATAGATTGAGACACACGGGCTCCATGCTCAATGGCTTCTACCGGTGTCGCGCCAATCAAGCTCCCCCCCAAAAACACTCCTTCCTTCTTGGTTCCCAGCGAGTTTTGGTTCATTTCTTTCCGCAAACCAAAGTCATTTCCGCCAACACCGGTTGCCACATATACCACATCCGCTTGCAGCTCTGAAACATCAGCAATTTCTTTTGATAATACCAGGTTATACGAAACATATTTAAATTCATGTTCAAATTCCGAAAGATACACATCTTTGGGCAACAGCCCGGACAGCATGCCTCCGGGAGCATCCCGTCTTTCGTATACGGTTACATCATACCGTCTGCTTGCCAATTTCAGGGCGCAGGCCATACCGCTCAGCCCGGCGCCGATGACGGCAATGCTGTGATTTTTTTTGGGTACATTATAATCAATCGGTTCTTTGTCACGTGAGAATTCCACACAGGCCCGTTCAATATATTGCATGTCAACCGGCGCATCAATCGCTTTTCGTATACAAATTGCTTTACATGGTTGATTGCAAATCATACTTACTATACGCGGAAACAATACCTGATTCCGATATAAACGATAAGCGGTGGTAAAATTACCCTTTTGCACCTTGTCGATAAAGGAGCGAATGTCCACCCCAAGCGGACATTCGCACATACAGGGCGGAAACGTTCCGCGAAAACACCCGTCCGTATATCTTTTAAAATCATCGATTTCCATTACGGCGCACCTCAATCACATTATCCCACTTTAGGCAATTGCAGACGCATTTTCCATGCGTCCTCATCACATCCCTCTTCAAAGCTTTTTTAGACGGGATTTGCTTTCATGTCGTCTAATTCATCATACAGGTCGGAACCAAGATAATATTTTTTGGGTTTCAGTTCCTTACCTCCCGCTTTAGCATCCAAAGCAGCCTTAACTTTTTCCGGTTTTGCCGGCAACTCGTATATTCTCACACCTGCAGCATTATTGATTGCGTTAATTATTGCCATATGTCCGCTGGACTGGAAGAGCTCCGAACAGCCCGAGGAACCAAAAGGTCCTACTTTTCTATAGTTCTCCACAAACACGAGATCAATTTTATCCGGAATATCCTGACAATACGCGATACCGGCGCCTGCCATTGTACCGTGTTTTTTCAAATCATCATAATCTTCCTGCAGCGCAAATCCTATGCTATGCGCAATTCCACCGTAAGCCTGACCCTCCACTGCTTGAACGCTTCCCAATTTACCCACATCGCTAACTGCGGTAACACCTAAACAGGCTGTTTTGCCCGTGGCGACTTCCACTGCAACTTCCGCCATAAATACGCCATACATATACGCCTGGGTAGGGTCGCCCACACCTGTATTGGGGTCCAACGGTGAACAGGTACCGGTGGTGTCATACACGCCCAGGTATTTCGTCGGGATGCCGTCCGCCACCATTTCAGCGTAGGTTCTATAGGTTCCGTCTTCCTTGCGCATGGCGTTCATTAATTTATTCGCCGCGTCTATGGTGGCATTCCCCGCCATAAAATGTGATCGGCTTCCTGCCGCAATACCTGTCATGGGGCAAATATAGCTGTCATTCATGCACAGTTTTATCTGGTCAACTTTCAGTCTCAACGGTTTCAAGGCTTCATGCGTAAGAACCAGCGTACCGATATCGCCGCCCTGCCCCTGGTCTTCCCAGGTGTTAAAATGGGTTACCGTGCCGTCAGGATTAAGTTCAAGTTCAACTTCGGCATGATCAAAAGCGCCAAGTGTCACATTGAAACCGCCGCAGCTAACACCCACTCCCCGCTTAATTTCAGATGTGCTTTCTGCCTTTGCTTTTGCCAGCGCTGCCTGGTAGAGGGGACGCATTTTGTCCATCAGTTCTGCCATCGGGTATTCCTTAAACGGATAGCTGTTAATGTTTGTCTGACCCTTACGTGCGATATTTAAATATCTGAATTCAAAGGGGTCAATCCCCATTTTTTCAGCCAGCATATCCATCATTGCTTCACCGGTAGTATACGCCTGCACAGAACCGAAACCTCTGTAAGAAGTGCCGAAAGAGTGATTGGTGCTCACTATTCTTGTCAGTCCGGTAACGTTTGGGATGCTGTAAGGCCAACCGATAAAACGCGAAACCTTCTCTGTCAAGTGGTCCGCCACTTCTGTATACGCACCGTGGTCAATGGCCATGTCAAATTCCATTGCGGTCAGTTTTCCATTTTCATCACACGCCAATTTACCATTACAATAGGACGGAGTCCGTTTCCCGCTGTAATGCATAAATTCCTCATAAGACATAGTTAGTGTCAGGGGCTTGTCCACCACCATCAAACAAGCGGCCATCAAGGCGTAGCTACCCGGTGATGTTGCCCACCCAAAGCTTGCGCCTGTTGGGTTTTCTATGATTCTGATTTTATCCATGGGCATCCCGATACCTTCCGCCATTTGCGGTCTGTTCCATTCAATGGACTGCGATTTGCAGTGGATGGTCAAATTGCCGTTTTCATCCCAATAGCCCTGTATTGTATCACCTTCAACAGACAGATGCGGTTCTCTGGAGGAATGGAAACTGCCTTCAATGGAACAATAAGATTTATCAATGACATTTCTTGCTTCTTCACCCTTTAACACCGGCTGCAAAACATAGGTGTTTGTAGACCCCTCGTGAATCCGAACCGCATCCGGCGCGACCGCATCCAATAAGCTCAAGTACTCCGGCAGGGGTTCAACCTCTATTTTTACCGCTTTTGCGGCAGCGCGGGCATTCGTCTCGGTATCTGCGATTACAACGGCAACCACATCGCCATATCTGAATATTTTCTTGTCCGCAATAATGGGGCGTTCACATCCATCCATCTTAGAGCGGGCGTGGGCAATAGGTATTGTAATTTTATTGGTGCCCTTTACATCTTTTGCTGTTACCACTTTTACAACACCGGGCATTGCTTCGGCAGGCGCAGTGTCAATATTTAAAATCTTTGCATGAGAGGTAATCTTAGGCTGCACAATAGCCAAATGCAATGTACCCTCGGGCATTTTGTACTTTATATCGTCGCCGTAATCACAAAGGCCGGTTACCTTGGCCAAAGCGGCAGGTCTGGGCAATGCCGTTCCGTATACGCCGTCTTTTTCCAATTTGAAGGTTATGTCCTCCATGGTAGCGTCACCACGCATAACCTTTGCCGCCGCTATAACCGCATCTACAATGGGCTTGTAACCCGTACAACGGCATACATTGCGGTGTTTCTGAAACCATGCCCGCACTTCATCTCTGGTCGGATTCACGTTTTCAGCCAACAATGCTTTCGCAGATACAATAAATCCGGGAGAACAAAAACCGCACTGAACGCCGCCGTAGGTAATCCATGCCTGTTGAAGCGGATGGAGATTTGTGGCCGTGCCTATTCCTTCAATCGTTTCTATTTGACTGTACTCGGGAATACTCTTAATTTTACGCACACAAGAACGAACAACCTTTCCATTCAGTATCACTGAACAGGCGCCGCACTGTCCCACGCCGCAGCCCACTTTTGTTCCCGTCAGTCCTAATCGCCTCAAGACCCCTGCCAGTGTATCCTTTTCCGGGTCGCAGATAACCATACGCTCTACTCCGTTAATGATTAAAAACATCTTTCTTAAAACCATTGTATTTATTCTCCTTTTATTTCTAATTGACAAACGCAGCATGACCAATGGAATCATCCTGCTCACGGCAGCGATGAGCTACAGCCTGTGCCGCCGGGGCAATCGGTTATAAGCAGGGAGTGACGGTTAGAACCATCACTCCCGCCACAAAACAACAATTTTGTTGAATTCTAATAAATTCTAGAACTTAATAATCGGTTTAATCGCAACTCCATTATGGGAATCTTCGAATGCTTTATTGATATCCTCAAAGCTATAGAATTTAACCAGTTTATCAATTGGGAATTTACCTTCTTTGTATAAGCGGACAAGCTGTGGGATAAACACCTGCGGGATTGATTCCCCTTCTACACACCCCACCAGGGTTTTACCTACGCCCATGAGAGCATATTGAAGTTTAATAGGTATTTCCTCTTCTCCGGTTGAAGCCACCGTAACGCAGGTGCCCAATAATTTCAGGCAATAAAGCGCCTGGCTGGTAAGCGCCGGCACGGCTGTCGTTTCAATGCTGTAGTCTGCGCCTTTACCGGTGATTTTCATAATTTCCGCAACAATATCATTAACTTCCTTACCATTTATAACATGGGTTGCCCCGAGTTCTTTGGCAAGCTCAAGTCTTGACGGTACTGCGTCCACCCCAATTATCTGACCGCAACCGGCAACTTTAGCCGCCATAACAGCGCATAACCCAACACATCCGCAACCAAAGACCACCAGGGAACTATTCGCTTTTGGACGAAGCTTATTGAATACAGCCCCGGCCCCTGTCTGTATGCCACACCCCAGCGGACCCATTAAAGCCAGGTCAACGTCATCATCAATTTTGACCGCATTTCTTTCATCGCTAACCGCATACGTGGCAAAGCTGGACTGCCCGAAGAATGTCGAGATTTTCTCTCCGTTTTGTGATAAACGCTTGGTATTATCCTTATATACACCGGTAAAATTAACCTGATCATACTGGTCACAAATATAGGGGTAACCCGATAAGCATGCTTCACACTTTCCGCAAGAGAAGAAGGAGAGTACGACATGATCTCCCGGCTTAAAGCTTTGCACTGCGGAACCAACTTTTTCAACAATTCCAGCGCCTTCATGGCCAAACACCGCAGGCAGCGGAACAGGTAGTCCCTGGTCTCTGGCAACAGCATCTGTATGACATATGCCGCAAGCAACCATCTTTACAAGAATTTCACTTTCTTTCGGTTCGGCAAGCTCCACCTCTTCGAACACAAATTCTTGTCCCTGGTAATGTGTTACAGCAGCTTTAATTTTCATAATACATATTTCCTCCAATTCGTTAATTTGTTTTACCCCGGGCTTTTACAGATATAACCACCCCGCATACATGGCAGCTATGTCCCGCTGACGCATATTCAGGAAATTATACAGTTTAACCCATCTTATTTAAATTTAGCGGCTGCCGCCAAACCTGCGCCAATAAGCGCTGCAGGAATTAAAACCATACCTACAACAGTCCAACTACCCATCATTAGTATCAACGAGGAAGAACCAACAACTATCCCCACATTTTGCCAGAGAATCATTAGGGCCATACTAACACTGAATAATTCCGGCTTCTTTGCAATTTCCGGCACAGCAGCCATCGCCAGTCCAGGAGCGCCCATTGACAAACCGCAGAGGAAAACACCCAAATAAAGCAGCGTTCCGGTAGAAGTAAACATTAACGCGGCGCCCAGACCTATAACCACTGAAGTAAAGACATATAACTTCTTTTTCGAGTTAATCCGATCCGAGATATTCCCCAAAATCATCGAGGCGAAAATGCCCAAAATCATAGGAAGACTTGTGACAAATGCCGCTTTAGATACGTCCATTCCGCTCTCTTTTAAGAAAGTTGGGGTATATGTGAGCACTGCGAAAAGCACCACATTGAACAAAACCCAGGAGAAATAGAGATACCATAGATTCTTATTGGTAAAAGCTTCAGATGTTTTGGCATTTGCTTCCCGGATTACAGGAGATTCGCCCGCGCTTATTGAGGAAGATGAGTCTTCAGGGCCTTTAACTAAAAAACCAACCGCTAAAGCCATAATAAATGCGACAACCCCGAATACCAACCAGACTCCGCTCCAACCGATTGAGCCGAATAATACAGGAGATAAGTTAAAGGCCACGATTTGTCCAATTGGCAGCCAGGTTGCCCAAATTCCCATGGCTGATCCGATTTTTGCCGGCTCAACATACCTTGCCACAGCAAGCGGCCCCGCAATGGCAAAGAAAACTTGTCCGACGCCTTCGACTCCCCGCGAAAAAATAAGCATGTTGCCGCTAGTTGCAAAGGAACCCAGTAACGCCCCTACCCCAACGAACAATGCCGCGGCAATAAGAAGCTTTTTAGGGTCAAATTTCTGGGCAAGACCACCCGTAGGTAAAGCAAGAAAAATACCCGCGACAGTAAAGATGGACATCGTCCAGGCCGTTTTACTCATAGGCATTGAGAATATATCCGACAGATTCGTCATCAAGGTTGGAACTTTAAACTGATTCAGGGCAACTGCAGCGCCCGTTAACATAATGACAACCGTGACCAACAAGTAATTCTGGTATTTGACGCCGGGGGAGTCTGCTTCCCGGTATTTAACGGTGGGTGAATCTACTGACATTTCTGGACACCTCCTAAAAACTAAAATATGAAATGCTTTCTGCTCTCCGGAGAGCCCGTGTGTATCCTCCGCCGGCTGGAGGAAGTGTCTATATTATAAATAATTTTCAGTCAACTAAACTACGGCCAGACTGGACGAAGATCCGTTTCTATTTCGCCCGAATTAGACAGAATATATAAAATTTCGTCACAACGGTAAGCCGGGAATTGATGAAAGAGTTGTCCTTTTATTATTTTTGGTATACATACGTCCAAAAACAACCGGCCTTTTTCTTTTTTATAAGAAAACCTCCTTTTGCTTGCATGATGCAGGTTTGCCAACCGCATTATGAAGCAAAAGGAGGTTTTGACTTCAAGTGGTACAAAAAATTAATTTCAAAAAGGTCATATTGAAATTCCCAGTCCGACAGGGCAATGATCGCTGCCCATGACCTCGTCAAACCCTTTATTCATACATGCTCGTAAACCGTTGACATTCCATGAAACAAGTTTCATTCGCATTCTCCACTACTTTCCACATCAATTCCCGCTAGCTGCATAAGGTAACGAGCGTTCCGAGTAGTAGATGGACCTGGACGTAATTTATAATCGAAATAAATCATTTCGTCTTTATAATACTCCTGGAAGTGATAGTTTGCTATGTTGCCATTTTCCCGTTCAAGTTCACAAAGTTCAAGATCATGCGTTGAAACCAGACCGATGGAGTTGGTGAGGCATAACTTGTTAATGAGCACTTTTGCGCCGGTATGACGATCCAACGAATTGGTGCCTTTAAAAATCTCATCTAACAAGAAAAAAACTCTTCTTCCGGTATCAGCTTCCGTTACGATTTTTTTTATCCTCAAGATTTCCGCATAAAAAGAAGACATGTTCTCTCCAAGATTATCGGCGACTCTCATGCAGGTATTTATTTCCATAAGTGAAGCTTGAAAACACCTTGCGCATACCGGCGCCCCGGCATAGGCAAGAACCAGGTTAATACCCGCTGTCCGTAAAAGAGTACTTTTCCCGGACATATTGGAACCGGTAATCAGTAAAACCTTTATTTTACTATCAATTGCAAGGTCATTATATATTCTCTTTCCTGTCAGCAGCGGATGGCCTATACTTTTTGCTGCTAAAACCGTTTCGTCTCCTTCACAAATAGCAGGTATTACCCAATCCGGATTTTCAAATCTTATTACTGAAAGGCTGGCCAGCGCTTCAATTTTCCCCAGCGCGTCAAACCATTTCCTTAGAAGATGTCCCGATTTCTGTTTCCAGCGTTCGAGGGCTATGATATTTTGGAAATCCCATAATGCCAATATGTTAAAAAAAATATAAAATAAATTTCTTCTGTTTGAGATTGAATCTATTATTGAAGAAAGCTTATCAACCTGTTTAAAGACCTCTGCCCCTCTTTTATCTTTAATCCCGTCTTTTATTTTCTTGATATATGAAGATTTAAAATTATGTTTTTCAAACCGTTCCATCATTTTATAATAGACCTTTAAATCATCAGCAAATTTCTCTGCTATACTGAACATCCTGTAACGCTCACTGATTTTGTAGGAAAGGGACGCAAACTGAAGAACCAGCGCGGCCGCCGGCAAGTACCAGGGTATTTTATTCAACACAAATCCTGCTATAACCAGTATGACGGTAACAATTGGACAGATCCTGAATATAGATATCACCCAAAAATTCCTGAAGAAGCCACTGCTTTCACTTGCCCAATGTATAAGCTCTTCCGGATCATGCATTTTACCTTTTGTCAACATTCCTTCCGCTTGAAACCTTTGCCTCCATGAAAGCGTTGCCGCCAATTCGTCCACTGCTTCTTGTCTTTCACGGATATCGTTGCTGTTTCCTACCAAACCCAGAAACAATCTGCTGAGCTGGTGTCTTCCCGTAAACGTGTTTGCCGTATTCATCCATTGAAATAAGGAATTTTTACCGAAAATATCAAGATCTTCCGAATAGCTATGGCCGCTATCCCTAAAATCCTCCCCACTATCCGCAAATGTATTCCATTCACCTTTTAACCTTTTAAGCGAATAGGTATTGATATCACGAAGCAAAGTTGTATATTCCATATTATTTTTAAGCTTTTCATGGCGTACGACCAAATAAACAAACATGGCTCCAAACGCAACAAGAACAGCAGTTAAGAGGATGTAGCTCTGCACCATATACAGCGGTACAGATGCCCCAATTCCCGCGATAAATACTGCCGGTCGTAAATTTATAATATAACGCTCCGCCTTTTCCTGTTTCTTAAGCAGCTTATTATAATTGTCTTCTCTTTTTTTATATCTCTGTTCTATTCCGGTCAAATCTCCAATCCTTTCTTTTTAAATATTGTAATCAGTATCCCTGAATGAAGCAAATAGAAAAGAGAAAAAAAGGCCTACCGGCAATAAATTATTCCCTTATTTTCAACTTTTTCATTGGCTTACCGCAAGAGCGCCAACGCTTTTGGTAAAATTGAAAATTCCAAAGATCGGGAACATGACCACTGGACCGGCATAAAAAAACGCCGCACAAGCAAGCTTACAAAAGTCCTCTGCATATCTATTCCAGTTTTATATGCCGCGATTTAGCCAGACACTTTTTATCGCCGGGGCTTTCTTCCCTCAGTACCCGATAATACCCCGCACCGCCAGCCTCATTTGTTTCTTTGCCTCAAGCAGCGGTTCGCGAACTTCTTCCGGTATTCTTGCAAGGGCCTTTTTTTCAAGTAACTGCTGGATTTTTTGCAGATCTCTGACGGGGCATTCATCACATGCTCTATTTGTCATTTGTTTACACCTCCAAATTTAATTTTCAACACACCCGACTCCAGTTTAGCGCCCAGCGCATCCCGCCCCAGGAGTATACGGGGCAAAAAGATATTGCGCTTGTAATCTCCGACCCTGACGGTCAGTTCGTCTCCTCGCTGGGAGAGCGTGATATCTCCTTTTTGTGCAAACGGCAGGGCCATGTCCAAAATATACCCCTCGTCCGTTTGACTGATTTTCTGTGACTGTCCGCAGTAGAAAAACTGTCCGGGAGGATTTCCTTCGAAACACTCGCCTTTTTTCAAGGTCCGCAAAACCTACGACTTCCTGGCGGAATAACGGAACGGTGAAAACGGGTATAGGGCTGAACTGGGCCTTGATATACCGCAGGTAGGAATGCTGCAGTTCCCCCCATTTTTCAAAATACCGCCCCAGCTCCACATCGGGTAGCAGCCGGTTAACAATCACGGCGTCAGTGCTGAAGCCATACAGGTTTAAATACATAAAGCTCCTTTCGGCTTCCCGGATCACCATCTTCTCGGGATTCACCACCAGCCTGACGGAAGTAACCTCCTGATCCGTTAAAAGGACATGCATTTCACCAAGTTTCTGAAACAGTTCCGCAATATTCCCGCACTCTATGAATTTCCAGTTTACCATTGGCCCTTGTTATTTTTCAGTGTCTTGACCTGATCATTGAAATCACAAGTCCTAAAACAATCATAACGGCCAATGCCAAACTTATTTTTAATACTGCCATATTGAAAAGATACATTTCACTGCTTGTGTCCGCACTAAGACCGGAACTAATAAGGACTCCGGCGATAATAATGCTTACAGCAAGTAATATTACACTGAAGGATATCCTGTTGAAAATCCGTTCCAGTCGCCTTTGAAACGTATCCATCTTTTTCATCTCAAATTGAACGGTAAAATTTTCATCCGCCGCTTTATGAAATAGGTTGCGTATAGCAGTTGTAAAATCGTTCAAAAAATTCCCGTAATCCAATAAGCTATTTTTTATTTGGGCTCTCAATTTCTTGGCTGAAAATGGCTGAAAGAGTAGTTTTTTAGCAATGGGTTCTGCAATAACAAGGGGGTTAAGATCAGGGGCAAGCTTTTCCAACAACCCTTGGAGAGTTCCCAGCGACTTGGCTAACAACGCAAATTCACGGGGTATTTTTATATGATTTAAAAACGCAATTTGAAAGATTTCATGAAGAAGCCCATCAATTTTCATCTCGCTCATAGGCATAATAAGATATTTTTCAATAATTGCGTCTACATCCTTTTCAAATTTTTTCACATTGCTTCGATCAGTCATGGCCTCCATATCAAGGATAGAACTGACGACCATTCGACTATCTTTGAAGGCAACCCCTATAAAAAAATTTGAGATCATACCTTTCCGGGATTCATTGAGGCAACCTACCATCCCCAAATCTAGAAATACGATCGTCCCATCCGGCATAACCTGAACATTGCCCGGATGCGGATCCGCGTGAAAAAAACCGTCTCTGAGTACTTGATTGCACATGGACGTGGCAAGCTTCTCAGCGACCTTTCTTCGATCAATGCCGGCCTGCTCCAGGGCTTTTAAATCGCTGATCTTGATACCTTCAGAATATTCCATTGTAAGTACGTACTTTGTTGTATAGATCCATTTTACTTTGGGAACAGTGACACCTTCGTCGCAACTAAAATTGCACATGAAGATATCAGCATTTTCTCCCTCTTTAGTAAAATCCAATTCATTTTTGATCATGTTTTCAAAATCCGCCACCATGCCGCCGAAATCATAAAACTCTCCGTATTTTGTATGGTGATCAACAAAACGCGCTATATCATGTAAAATGTCTAAATCCAGCTCTATTAGCTTTTCTATTCCCGGCCTCTGAACCTTTACGGCGACTTGTTTTCCCGAGAACAGTTTTGCACGATGGACCTGGGAGATAGATGCCGCAGCTACAGGTTCTTCATCAAATTCTTTATAGATGTTTTCTAGTCTGTCTTTAAATTCAGTTTCAATAAGCGTCTTTACTTCTGAAAAGGGGAATGGATGCACCGAATCCTGAAGTTTTTTAAGTTCTTCCGTGATATCAAGCGGTAAAATATCCTGTCTTATACTCAAAATTTGACCCAGCTTAATAAATGCCGGGCCAAGTTCTTCCAAGGCTAACCTCAATCTTTTTCCTGTTGAAGCTTCGGTATTGTCAGGTATGATACCATCATCCAGAACCCTGGGTTTTTTCTTTAGAGGATTGGGGAAACCAAGCCGCTTCAGCAGCAGCCCGAAACCTTGCTTTGTAAAAACAGCGATAATCTCCCTATATCTGTTGACACGAATGTGCCTGTAATCCATCATATCAGCTCTATCCCGCGATCTTTAAATATTTTAAAAACATAAAAGGCCCTTAAAGCAGAATGGAAAGGGCACATTACTACCATGAAAAAGTACCCGGTTAATTCTGTGCCCTTTCCCAAATCTGCCGATTTTTCAGTCCTATGAAGCATCTTTCTCTTTACTTAACGTCCTCATTTTTAATGAACCCTTGTTCACGGAATGCTTGCTGTATTTGCTCTCTAACAATTTCTCTGATTTCACCGGTTCTAACAAGATCTTCTTTTCTTGCCACATTAACATTATCCAGAGCTTTTATAACCTCACCTTGAATCAGCTTTTTCAGTTCTTCTTTCTGCTCTTCTCCTCTTCGCACAAGATCGTCCGCAAACTCACGGGCATCCTTTTTCGCTACCTCGCCTTTATCGATCAATTCTTCTACCAGCTCTTCCACTTTTTCACGAGAATACATCAAAAGCCCCAATCCCAAGTTGATTGATTTTTTAAATGAATTTGACATAAAACGCACTCCTTTTTAATTTATAGGTTTAATAACATTATGTGTTGAGTCAGCCAACACCAGATCCGGCTCTAAGCCTTCATTGTCTCCCCCATTATCTCTCTTTTTCGATATTTATATTCACTTCCTTCACTGGGGTCGCTGGTCTTTAGGCATCTACTAATCTCTTCGGCCACATAGCTGCCTACTATTTCCCCAGTTTGGATGCACTCTTTAACCCGGTGAAACTCGTGCCACCTCACGCCTTGAAGAGAAGGCTTCAACAGCCAGTAATGCATGGAGGAAGTAACCACCGGAGAAATATTAACACCCTTGGTATCGGGCAGGCTCTCGCTTTTTATGACGTAAACGACCTCGCCTATCTTCTTTTCATAGGTGACCGATTGTTCTGATGTGATCATAAAATCATTGTTCCTTTCTTTTTTCTTCGATCAGTTATTTCATACTTAGCATAATTATGATAATATTAAGCTAAACTATATTAGGGGTGAAAAACATGCCGCATATCAGACCCGTATCCGACCTTCGCAACAATTTTGCCGATATATCAAGGACCGTCCATGAAAGCGCCGAGCCTGTTTTTTTAACAAAGAACGGTTACGGCGACATGGTTGTCATGAGCATGGAGGCCTTTGAGCGCCTTCAGTTTGACAGCGAGGTCTACTTCAAACTGAAGGAGGCGGAGCTGGAAGCCAAGACCACCGGCAAGCGCTTTACGCATAACGAAGTGTTTTCAGCCCTGAGGCGCAAGCTTCAGGAGAAGGCGGCGGAGGATGTATAAGCTATCGTACCTGCCACTCGCCAACCGTGATATAGCTGACGCCGTAAATTATATTGCCGAAACGCTCGCCGCGCCGAAGGCAGCTTTCGACCTGCTCAACGCATTGGACGGATCCATATCCCGCCTGAAGGATTTTCCGTATTCCCGTCGCGTTTATCAGCCGGTAAAACCTTTGGAGCGGGAGTATCGCATCATGGCCGTCAAAAACTACGCCGTCTTTTACACCGTCAACGAACAGGAAAAGCTCGCGGAGATTTATCGCGTAATCTACGCAAAGCGTGATCTTGAAAAACAGCTTCCGCTACCGAACAGTCACGGGATTCCAGAAGGGAGGGTTGAGCCTTCTTGAGGAGTACAGAAAGAAAAAATGAGGGCAACACAGTTGACATCGAAGCTGCAATCGACTACTGTCCCCTAAAAATGAAGCCCGCAGCTTCTATAAAGGTGGATTACAAACACCTAAATATTAAATGCCCCGAGGCATGACCATGTTAAGTCTGCTTCGGGGCGTTTCGTATATAATTTAGTCTTGGGAACAGGGCATGGCGGCACGTTGGTATCTGGCCTGCGCGTCGGCGGGTGCTGTTCTTCTAAGTCACCTTAACGAACATGCTATGGGATTTCAACAGCGCTTGGTTCTGTCTGCTGCTATGAGGCCGGAAGGGGATTGCTTCCTTCTGCGGCAATTATCTGTCTGCCATAGTTTGGGTGCGGCTCGACAGGTGTTTTTAACATTCTCGGCGCTCCGAGGCCATACAGCGGCGCACAATGCAACATCGGCGATAACAGCTATTACAGTGATAATATATTGATGTTACTATTTCCTTTTATTTGTATGAAAATCATTGAATCAACCCCAGCGACAGCGCAAAGCTATGTACCGCCAGCAGCCTGATAATGGACGATATCACTCTGACTCTTTATTCATGTCTTGTCTCCAATATCGCGGCTTTCCGGAAATGTCTCCCGTTATTCTGTAAGCGGCTGGCAAACCGGGCACCAGTAGACCGCGCCGCCCATGTAGGCAGCCTTTTGTATTTCCGCGCCGCAGACGGAGCAGGGTTTCCCAACTGTGTTTTTACTGAGAATGGTCTTGTATCCGCCCGAATTGCCGAACAAATCCTTTTCGGTGTCGCGCCCGCACAGACTTGTCATATCCGCAAGTATATCCTTTACCGCGTGGAACATCCCGTCAAGCTCTTTCTCCGAAAGCGTTCCCATCTTGCGTTTTGGATGGATGCCGGCATAGAACAGGATATCCTGCAGCACACCGTTGCCGAGGCCAGGGATGCGCTGCCCAGTGGCGAGAAACGCCTTGCTTGATAGTTTTTCCGGTACGCCGATGTACAGTGCGTCAAAGTACGATCTGTCAAAGGCATCGGTCAGAGGCTGGGGCTTTTCTTTGGCAACAAGGTAATATTTATTATCATGCTCACCATCCATAAATGCCAGAACCGAACCGTACATCTGTACAGAGCAGGCTAGCACACTCCTGTCATCAAGCTCAATCAAAAGCTGGTGCTTCGACGGCGCTTTGGTCGAATCATCATAATAACGCAGGTTAGCACCGTCACCGAGGACGATGCGGCGGTTGCCGGCGGCGATTTCCACCATCGCCCCGATGCCGAAACTGTCTCCGACTACCTGCCCGGTAAGGAGCGCATCATAATCCGCCGGGTCGCCGTGATAAAACGCGAACTTGTGGGGTGAGGCACTGGCGACGACCCTGCGGATTGCTTTTCCACGCACCGTTTCATTCAGCTGTCTGGCGATAGTCGTACTCTCTGGTATTTCGAGCATATATTGGACCTCCCAGATAATGATGACGCGACAGTAGCCAGCATTCATTGTCACATGTTTCCATTATATGGCTTTTCGGCTAGCTTCAGAGTTTCTTCATAGGTAAAGCCGCTTTTTTAAAGTGTACACGCTTTGAGCGGACATTGTGTGGATAGCAGTAGGCGGATAGCAAATCAAGGTCGAGTGTGTCAAAGCCGTATCGCACGATTGTCTGCACCACTTCTGTCATATAATCTTGTCCCTCGTAAATACTACAAATGGAGAACGATTTACCGCACTTACTTCGCGAATACTGCAAATATTTCAACTTCGCCTAATAGACACTTACAATATTACGGAAGATAATCCTCCCGCACCGGGGCAAAGACTTCCACCGCTACGGAATCTTTAATTATTTTCGCGGAATGTTCCGCATCACCAGGAATAACCCAACTGTCCCCTGGATTAACCTCAAATTCCTCACCTGCAATAAAGAGAACTGTCTTTCCAGAAACCAAGTAGCCTGTTTGTTCCTGCGGGTGGCTGTGATTAGGTAAGATTTTCCCTTTTTTCAAAAGAAATTCGGTCATCAAGGTCTGTTCACCATGAACAAGGGTTTTTCTTTTAATCCCGTCAAAAACAGCAATATATCCTTGGTCACTTTTAACCTTAAACATCAATATACTAACTCCTTCCTTACTCCTAAAAATTGCTTCAAGATACTCAAGCTGAATTATGCATTATAGCAATCGAAGTTAATCCATTACAGGTTTATCCTAAATTAATCAGTCTCAAACCTTGTCTGCAACTAATCTGCAGTATTCACAACGATAATCAATAAATAGCTGATTATCCTTTTCTAGTTCCCATGGTTCTCCACATATTGGGCAATTAGCCTTATGAGAAGAATAATACCGGAAAAGATAATAGAAAAATGGTTTACCCGTTGCTAATCTCTATAGTAATATTTTCCACATGAGGAACGGGTAGTCCTTTTTTCTTGGAAAAAATATTCTAAATTATTACTACATATAGAAGCGACAGCATTAAAAATAAATCGGTAAGCAGGGAGATAACTGATGAAAGGGTTGGAAGTATTATCAGCATAGTGCTTGATAAGCTGGAACAGGACGAGGGTTGTTTGAGCAACTATTATAACAGCAATAAGGGACAACGGATATTATAACAGTTAAAAAATTCACCTTCATTAGTTCAAGATTTATTAGGTATACTTTATTTATACTAAATAAAAGGCCACAATTCTACAGAGATAAAAAACTAAACCAATGCTTACAGGAAGAATTAACAAGGCTCCCAGCCAGGAAAAGACCTGAAAACCAGCAGTAATACTAATTAAAAGAAAACCAGGAAGTGTCATGATGAATAAAAATTTACGTAAAGCAAGATGCTTGTCCTCATGATTCCAATAAAATAGTTCAATGAACTCGGAGGCCAAGCTTTCTTTCCAATATAGACCGACAAAATTTATAAAAACAAATGCAAAAACTAACCAAATCAGCCACTTTAAATTGCATGGTATACCCATTATGAACAAGATACAAATCAATACAAATTGAAGGTACTGTGATAAACTCCGACCATTTCTTAGTGTTGATTTAATACATAACTCAGCCAATCCGTTCACTGCATTACGCTTTTTAAAGATGAGATTCGAACGAGAGAAAAGCCAAGGGCGTTTTCTTTGCTTCCTAGGCTTTTTAATATTTACCCCCGAGAAGCCTAGTAAAAAACTTACATATTTTAATTTTTCACTCTGCTCCCTCGCAACATCCACAAAAAAGCTGCCTTTGTAGTTAAGCCTTTTTATACTTAACATTCCGATAGCAATAAATAAGATCAGGATAGTTATCATGTAAATTATGGAATCATTGAGGATGTTAGGAACGAAGGTTGCGAAAAGTAAACTTCCCAAGACCATCAAACCTCTTACAACAACAAATTGCCGCCAACCATAAAAGCGTAATGTCAAAAGCTGTTTGGTCAGCCCCAGAAATACTTTTGACAAGAAGGTTATAAAGAAAAGGGATATCAACTGAATTTGAGAAAACTGATAATGCTGAAGGATAAAAGGAGCCAGAAATAAAACGAAAAACATACTTAACAGAAAGTTCAGGGAAAAAGAGTATATAAGTCCATACTTGATAATTTGTTTTAGCCATTGTTTTTCATATAGTAAAAAAAGTTGATCCCCTTCCCGGAGAAATATCCTGATCTTCCCTGACCAGGCAAAGAAAAAAAAGATAGCGAAAAGTAAGCCTACCGGCAGTAGATTAAGCCAATAAGGAGGATCTTGCCACCAGAGCAGATATTGATTAATTCCCAGAGCAATGGCAGGAATCACGATATATAAAGCCACGGTCCAATCAATGATGGTCTTCCAAACACTAAACTGAAACTTTAATTCCGATGAAAGCCGTCTAAAGAATAATTTTTTTGGTGACATCATGATTGCTTCTCCAAAATAAAATTAAAGCAATCAAAAAGAGATGCCCCCGGCAGATGGCATTCTCTCCGAATCTCATCCAGTTTTCCCTGGGCTACTAGTTGACCGTCGGCTATCAAAATGATAGTATCACATATCCTTTCAGCTATATCTAATTGGTGGGTTGAGATAAGTATCCCGGCCCCCCGTATTCTTTCCTCGTTTAAGAATCGCAAAAACTCCATAATTGCACGAGGGTCCAGTCCCACAAAAGGCTCGTCTATGATATAGATCTCTGGTTCAATTATTAGACCTATAACAATCATGACCTTTTGCTGCATGCCTTTAGAAAAAGTGGCTGGGAAATGATGTTTTACTTCCTGCAAACGGAATATGTTCAATAGTTTCTCGCCTTTGTCCAGAAAAATATTTCTCTCTATCCCATAGACTGCTGCTGCCAACTCCAAATGTTCCCATAAAGTTAGTTCTTCATAAAGAACTGGCTGTTCAGGTATATAGGCAAAATTCCTATTTTGACCTACAAATTGCACTTTTCCTGCTATCTCTGGTAAGAGACCTAAAATGGCTTTAATAATGGTACTTTTTCCAGCACCGTTAGGGCCAATCAAACCCGCCATTTCACCTCTTTTAATGGAAAAATTAATATTATTAATCGCCTCCTTTTTCTCAGTATAACCTGCCTGTTTAATTTCCACTTCCAAGACATTCATTCGGTAACACATCCTTAAAAATAGATTTCAGCTACAACTAAGCAGATTATGGGATATTTGCTCAGATAAGAATTTTATTTAGCTTTTCACTTGATTTAACTTCTTTACTTCTAAAACTTTCTTGATTTTTCTCATTACGCTATTCGTTGAATTATATAATAAGGGCGGTGGACTTCAACACTGATTTTATTCGCTAATATAAAGAATGTGACTTAATTTGTACAGATTTTGCTCATTTATCGGAATTGTCAAAAGAAAAAATATACCGTATGTCAGTAAGTTGTTTTCCCATAATTTCGAAAATGCATTCATCTTTATTGCATTGCAACTTATTCTTTTCGTAGAAACGTCTTGCTCTTTGATTTTCTTTAACTTCTTCAAGTTTGAAACTTTAAATTTAGAAATCCCCTAATAACAAGGCTTCGAAGGCAATATTAACAGACGTACCACTACACTCCTTCCGTTTCAGGAAAGAGTGTTAGGTCAATATATTCCGGTTTTTCTCGTTCTTTCGTAGGTTTACTTTTGTTCTCTAACTTAGCAATCTGCAGTGGCGGGCGAATGCCAAGCGCTCGAAAGGCTTCATTAGCTTTGCCAACCAGTTCTGTGCGGCACAAATATCGGTCTTCACCGATGGTCATTTCAACAGCCCTTAGCTGTTGCAAATCACGTAGCAAATAAAGGTACTCAACTTCAATATTTTTCTCAAGAAGCTTTCTTCGCAGGGCTGATTCCAGTACCAAGGCCAAGAAGCACACCATAATGTGACCACGTACCCGGCTGTCTTTCCAGTGATAAACCGGTCGCAAATCAAGACTGGATTTAATCTCCCGGAAAGCCCGTTCTACCCGCCACAGGTCCTTGTAAGCAAAGGCTGCCTCGGCTGTGTGAAGCTGGGAATTAGTGCGAAGTACATACTTACCGTCATAGCGGGCTTCTCTTTTCAGAAGCTGCCGGTTAATATCGACGACTGCATCTTTATCCAGCACCAGGTAGCGGCGGTAACCGCTATTGCCGACCAGTGACTTGACCCCATAGCTTTTAATCTGGCTTTCCAGCTTTGCTACCATTTCCTCACGGGCTTTTTTGTCATACTCAGCCTGCAGAGGGTTGTAGTAGATAATGTAGCGGTTGGCATCGCACCAGACTTCTTTTACTCTCAGTTTATCCCGCACAACCTTGTACTTAACGCCGGTTTTAAGTACCTCGCCGACTTCTTTGGCTTTGCGCATACGCATGCCGACTATATATTCAATGTGGTTTCGGTCCAGTTCATACAAGATTTCTTTACTAACCATGCCCCGGTCTCCGACAAAGACCACCCGGCCCAGGTTAAACCGTTTGCGAAAGTCAGCAATAATTAGCTTGAAAGTCACAGAATCAGGGGTGTTGCCCGGAAATACCTCATGGGCGATAGGAATACCCGTCTGAGTCATCACAACCCCAATCATCACCTGGAGACGATCCGGACGGTGATCTTTGGAATAACCGTAGTGAGCCAGTTCAGCAGGCCCTTTTCCCTCAAAATATGTTGAGGTGGTATCCCAGAAAATCATGTCCACCTTTAAGTCAAAATAGGTTTGAGTGCGATTAAACAGCTCAAGCTCGATGCTTTCCTTGTGTTCGGCGAGCAGATCGAGGGAGCGGTAAAAATGGTGCAACTCCAAGTTTGAAAAAGCTGGCCGGTACACCTCATTGATCCAATGGTTCACGCCGCGCTTGGAGAGTGGGTCGCTAATTCTATTAAGTACCATGGCATAAACAGCCTCGGCAAGTTGTTCAGATGTATAGGCGCTGGAGAAAGACTGCTGCAAAATAGCATCCAGGTGAAGCTTGTCCCAGAGATGACGAAAGGTGAATTCTAGTCCCCACTCTTTGGCATTGTGGACCAATAATTTTTGAGCCTCAGACTGGATCCACTTTTTCTCGGAGAACTTAGCCAGACTGGCGATCAGGCGGTCTATATCCCCATCCTGCAGGTCTTCAATGCGGCCCATGTTCTATTAAGCCCCTTAATTGAGTTTGAGCCATACCCCCTTATTAATATAAACTAATATTAACGGAGGGGTATGGATGAAACGTAAAAGATATCCTCAGGATTTCAAAGAGCAGCTTGTTAAAGAAG
>NZ_QFGB01000035.1:0-42007 GCF_004369245.1 Pelotomaculum sp. FP
AATCTCCAAAAAATGGAGTATGCCAATTCGCGATTGGGGCATTATAATTGGGCAACTGATGATATTTTTTGAGGACCGGCTGCAAGGTAAAATGGTTTCGTGATCGGGGGCGCTGCCCCCGAACCCCCGGAGTTTATCGCTTGGTTTTCCAAGACGGCAGATAAAAGCGACGGTCTCCATCGGAATCCGCCGCCTCGCCAAACCTCAAGCGCCGCTCGGGTCGCGCTCCCGCGTTGCCCTATCCTGCGCATGAGTAAAAGCATTATTAGTGTGTACAATTACTTGTGAGATTATTCCATTTACACGGAAGCCGGTACACTCCCGTTGGAGCACTCATATCTCTTCCATCCCCCTAAAAGGACCCTTCTTTAAAGGGAGGGTTATAACCCCCTCCCTTACTAATACACCATACTGACCAGAGGCATATTTCTCTCGGTTTTAATCAATTCGCTTTCTAATTCTTTGACTACTTCCCTGGCAATTTCCCTCGGGGATTTATCCGAGCCATTAATATTAATCGTGATATTTGACTGAAACGGCCTAGTCTTGGATTGCCTATTTTCTGCCGCCGTCATAACTCTTTCTCCGCGGTGCAAGAGAGCCGGGTAATTATCATAAGGAACGTAGGGCAGTCCTGAAGCATGCCCAAAGAGTCCCTGCCAACCTTTATTTTTAATTCCTCCCAATGTTCCTTCTGGAGTGCTGGTTTCCCCTATACTGTTCCAGCGTTCCTCGTTTTTATCAGGGGCACTCCCAAAAACGCCTGCTTCTTTTCTTGTTTGCCATCTACTCTCAAATTCTGTAAATGGATTTGTGAATTCTGCACCAGCATTTTTAAGTTCCGGGGTTATGGCTATAGCACCAAACGCGGCTAATTTCGCCCATGGCGGTCCTGGTACGCTTAAGCCTGCCCAAGCAGCAACCAGCAGACCAACCCTTCGATCGCTTTCGATGGTTGATATAACCCCTTTGGCAAATTTAGAGCCAAACTCTGCTCCGATTTTACTAGCTACCTCACCGGCTTTTGGGACTACTACGGTTTGGACATCATCAAGTATTGACGATAATTTACCCTGCCAATCCAGCTCTTGAAACCCAGGGTCATCGAATTTAGCCATTAACCCCCCAAGAAAGTATTCACCCTTTGACAGAATCCCCTCAAATGTTTCCTGCCCAAGACTCACAAGTCTGCTTTTCCATGCGGCAACCGTATCCTGGTTCTTGTCAAACCAGTCTGATATTTTCTGGAGTCTTGGCTGTATAGATTCAAGCATCCCTTCACCGGTACTACGAAACATGGCATTTATATTTCCAGTTATCGAGTTCCATAGACCGATTGAGGTCCGCCCTTGCTCCTTAACGGTCTCATAAGTAAACCCCAGGTTTTCAGCAGCCTTTTGAACCACTTGAAGGTATTCTTTGGCGGTTGTCTTGCCTTCTTTAAGCTGGTTAATTACACTCCTTGGTAAATTAAACCGTTCCTGAAGGGACACAAAGTCACCAGACAATGCCTCACGTAGGGCAAACGCTCCGCCCGCCATGCCCTCAGCCGGGTTTATACTTGCAAGAACTTCTGCTGTTCGCATCATTTCTTTAAAATCAGAAATGTTCTCACGGGCATATGGCGTCAAAGACAATGCAGAAGTCATCATTTCAACGTCATTGAACATGGTATCGGCTGACTCTTGCATGGTCCATGCCATGTATTCACGGGCTTTTTGCTGGTCTTTAAGCACTGCCTGCATTGTCTTTAATTGCAATTCCGATTTAGCGGCCGCGCCAATAGTGGCCTCGCCCAGCTTGCCGATTCCGAAGGCTCCAAGAGCCATGGTTGCCGCTCCCTGCAGTGAAAAAAGACCATTCTTTATTTTGCTGATCTGCCCCACGGTTTCGTCTTTGAGACGAACCACAGGCCGGACGGTCATAGCACCAATAATTTTCAGCTTGGATTGTATCTGAGTGGTATCCTTAAATGCTTTAGAAAATGTACCTGAAAACGCATCTCTAATACGTAAATCCGCACTTAAAATCATTATTCAAACACCTCCCCTTGATCAATTAAAAATATTAATTTCTCTATGGTTTTTATGAGCCCCTTACAATCCCTCAAGCTGCTTTTGGCTTGCCTTTTAATTGCCCCTTTTGAGTCGGCAATATATTCTTTAAGCTGGGCTTTCATATTGAGGTGTGAATCAAGAAGATCTACTATAATTGCCCGAAATTCTTCTACAGTTATTTTGCCGATCACAAGGTTTTCACCGGCATTACAAAGCATAGCTTCATTTTTTTTAGAAGTTGCAATCCATTCCTGAATCTTTACAGGTATTTCTTTTACTTGGGATGTATTCATTTGAGATACCACCTCTCCCTAATACGACAAGAAAAACAGTTAAAGGTAATTTGCCGTTAATTCCCGTAGTTCCTCCAAGCGTTTTACTTCAAAAGGTTTCGCTTGCCCTACAATTTGCTATATAGTTCCTCCCATTTCTTTAAAGCTTGTTCACCAAGAAGTTTTGCCTGCCTGTTAAAATTCTGGCAGGCATTTTTGAACTCATCAGGGCTTAATTTTTGAACCATTCTTAACCATGAAAACCTATTTTCCAGAATGAATAGATAATTTGTTAAAATTTTCTCCCATTCCTCAGGACTAACTTCCCCCGCCCTAATCAAATACTCCCAGTCTTCTTCATCCGGTAAGCGTTCAAGTTTTGGGTGCTCATAGGTCCACCAAGCGCCAGGTCTACGTCCTTCATGGCTCCATTTCGCCATTAAATCATCTCTATGTTCAAGCCACGCTTGCCGGCGCTCCTCTGGAGAGGAAAAAGCAGGCCGAACTTTATCCTGTTCATCGGATCTTCTTAGTCGGAGATTCCAAAACTGGTCATTAGTGAGTTTTCTACGTTTCCGGGAGCGGGTGCGTTTTTTGATTGTAGCCATATTGTTAAGCCTCCGGAACTAACAGATTTGGCATTAACTTAGCCCCCTGCTTGGTAAGCTCTTTAATCTCCCATGGCTGCAGTTCGCCAATTCGGTAGAGTAACTGAATCTTAGTTTCCGTAAGGATGTATTTAAAAACATCACCATTACCTAGATTCACCGACCTCTCACCAAATTCCAGAAACTCTTTTTTGCAATCGAATTGCCACCATGCCCATGGCCGATAGCCAGCCCTCTTCTCTGCTGCACATTTATCCATGATTTCCTTCCGGTGTTCCTTCCAGGCAGCCTCTTGGCGTTTCCTGTTGGTTTCAAAGTCTGGATCAATATCTTTTAAATCACCAAAGAAGTCGTGACCAGTTTCAAGGAATATCCTGTGCTCATCAGTGAATCCCGCGCTTTTACGTGCTCGCATCCGCTTTTTAACTGTCGCCATTTATCTCCCTCCTGGCCGGCCGACTGGTCCGGGTGGCTCAACATCAAGATTCAAAGCCCGAATACACCGCAGAACAACTGCCCGGCTTTCTTTCAGTTGTTGAAGTGCTGGGTGTACGTGTGCGGCACCGCTGGCGGGATTTACAATGGTTGTGCCTTCTCTGCGAACCTGATCGGCCAGGGACTCCGCCTCATCCCATGCCGTTGTTAGAAGATTCAAGAGGGTCAGGCCGGCCGTATCAGATAGGTCATATTCGTCCATGAATTCTTTCCATAGCTTCCTAGCTGCTGAAGATAGGTGTTTAGGTGGTTTTAGTTTTGCCATAATTACCGGACTCCTCAAAAAGTAATGTTTTTACCTAGTTTTGTTTACGCTGTGGGGCACAGTCGGTCTGGGGCCAAAGGATGGTAGAGATTTCCACCCCCCCTTACCACCCTTTGAGTAGTGTTAAATGCCTACACCTTGCAGGTCAACTAACCAATCCTTTAGACGTTGTAGTTTCCGCTCATCTGCTTCTTGTATCCGCTGGCAGGTTTGTAATTCAAGCTCCGCCTGCCTCCGTCACCTGCAATAGGAAAGTTTCTTATTTCTTCACGGATACTTGATAGTTCTGTACGACGCTGGGAAAGCAACCCCTCCGCCTCCTGGTATTCTCGTTCTGCATCCTTTAAAGCTTCCTCCGCAATTTGCCTCTGACTCTTTTTCATAGTTATAACCTCCTTATTTTTTAGATGGTAGCTAACATCTCCCAATTTCATACAGAATAATTCCGAGGGTGGCGCTCGGTCTGGGGCTGAGGACTGGCAGAAAATGATATAGCCCCTACCCCTTAACCACGCCTATGGGGCTCCCTGGTACCTTGTTATTCCTGGCCTGCCCAACCCTTGCTCTCTTGATACTTTTGCCTCTCCTTATGGCTTCCTCCCACAAAGAAGGGTTAAGAGATAGAAGGGTTTTTATCTCAATTTCCGTTAAAAACAACACATATTTGCTCAATTTTATCTCAATAAACTGCGTTTTTTGTGTCATTTCGTACCCTTTTACCTTTACACTCACGGGGTTCAAATACCCTTCTGCCGCCCTGAATAACTCTTAATTCCAGTTCCCTTGGTTCGTAGTTCCCGCATCCTCGATACTCAATCAGTAGCGGGATAAGATCATCACTAAAGCAATCACCGTTCTTATTATTTACGCAATCATCCACGGTGCAAAAGATTTGTTTGTATGATTTCATGTCAACCACAAGAATCACTCCCACAATGTTTTACCCTGCGGTTCCCTTGTCCTAGCCGTCGAAAATAAATTACCACTTTATTTCGTGACCTGACACTTCCTATAAGTCAAAGACCTTGCCGGTTTCCTTGGAGGTCCGAATACATGCCAGGCAACGGTCCTCATTGATTGGTTTGGTGTTCTTTTTGCGGGCACTGTCCTTGAAGGTCTTACCCAATGCTTTCTATCTCCCATTAATTCCCTTTTAGTTACCCATTGTTTTAATCAAGTTACCCATAGTTACCCTTTAGCAATCTCAGAAATCCAGTATTATCAAGGGTTTGAGAGCCATTAGTTACCCATAGTTACCCATTTTTCAGGTTTTTTCTATATGAAAAGAAATTTATAAAAAAAAGTGTAAATTAGGGTAACTAAGGGTAACTCTGTGCTTTGTGAATACCCAAGAAATTCAGTATTTTCAAGGCTTTCAGGGATTTCAGCCTTTTAGTCAATGGGTAACTTTTTGGGTAACTATTTTCCATGTTGTGGAATTTTAATCTTGAACCCATGACTTGCTTCCAGGTATATCCACCAGGCCGATCCCTCTCCATATATTGCGGTTGCCGGTCCCACGGTCGCGCTGGAAACCACGTTCACTCAAAGCCATACCAAACTTCCTTTGCGTCTGAGCCTCTTCCCCGTTCTCTCGGCACCATTGGCAATAAGCCCCATAGATAGCTCCAGCCTGTACAGACACCGCCGGGTGAACATGACAACAATCATCAATAAAACCTGCTATTACATCCATCTCCGCCCGGTATCCTTCTGTTGCCGCCAGTACTTCATCAGGTGTTTTGAGCCCTAACTGCTGCCATGCTAGACACCCTTTTACCGCCCAGTTCAGGATTCCCGGCAGTTCGGCTTTGAGCTTGTCCAACAAGTGCTTGTCCTGCTCTTTTTCCGGGATAGTAACAGTGAAGGGTATCATTCTAATCCTGCGCCAAATAGCATGATCGGTACCTTTAATAACAGGCTTGTGGTTTGCCGAAAGAAAAATCTTACATTGTGGTTTAAACTCGAAGAATTCTTGATGTAGGAAACGAGCTGTAATTGTATCCCCACCGGTTAACTGTTTAACCAATACCTCTGCCATCCGGCGACCTTCCCCGGCCTCCACAGCTGCCACAAAGCGGGCTCCTTTAAGCCTGGCTATGTCATTGGGTATCCCGCCCCTATCGGCCAGCATCAGCGTTTCTGTGGGCGTTTGCATTGCATAGTCACCTAACAACGCCAGCAGAATATTTATAAGCGTGCTCTTTCCATTTGCTCCAACACCATATAGAAAAAACATAACCTGTTCCCGTGTGCTTCCTGTCAAGAGATAGCCTGCAACTAACTGTAAGAAGGTTACCAGGCCTGTAGTGCCTTGAAATATCTTATCCAGAAAGGAAATCCACGTTGGACACTCGGCATGAATGTCATATTCAACAGGCACTATTTTGGTAATCAGGTCTTCTCTCCTGGGATATCTAAGCTCACCTGTAATAAGGTTTAATGTCCCGTTGAGGCAGTTCAATAGCCAGGGATTTCCGTCCAACTGGTCAGTGGTTACCGCGATCCCTGGCTCTGACTCAGCCAAGGAAACCATTGCCTTTATTCTTGCTTCACTCTCAGACCTGGCCGCATGTTTAGCAAGGGCCTTCCGTTCCTCGCTGTCTATAGCGTTTGCAGCCTCTATGTAAATGCCAGCAACGGTATCCTTAGCCAGCCGATAGATCCCCCCGGTAGTATCCTTGACCCACCGTACACCATCCCACAGGAGCCAGCAGCCCCAGGCATAACAATATCGAACATCTCGCCCATGCTGGGCAATAAAGCGGCGGGCATTACCCAGGTCGGTGAGGTTGAACCTTTCCTGCTGTCCTTCAATTTCCTTAAGTAAGGCCTGGATTTTCTCGGGAGGGACTACATCTGTCAAGCCCAACCGCACCACCGCCTTACTTGCTTATCTCCCAGGACGGCAAACCGCTCTGCCGGTGTTCCGGTCCTAAGCACCTCCAAAACGTGTTCAAGCGGCGTGGCGATATGGTACAGTCCGCCGAAAAGCTCCAGGTCCTCCTCAGTTTTTATTTCCGCCAGAGTTTGGTCTACCGCCCGGTAAAGACTGGCAAGACGTTGATAGGCCTCACCTTCCTTCACCTTAAAGCGGGCTTCCAACTCCCTTTTTGCCTTTGCAAACAGGCCCTTCCTTCGGGCCTCAGCCCGCTCCTCTGGGGTGGAGCCTATTATCATTATTCCGAAGTCAGCAGCCATTATTTGGACCGCTTCTTTGAAATCGATGTTAAAGGCCTTCATCGCCAGGTCAATGGTGCTGCCGCCCTGTCCACACCCAAAACAATGCCATCTGTTTGAATGGGTATAGATAACCAGACTTGGATTCCGATCCCCATCAGGACCACCATGCCAGGGGCAACGGGTTATCCACCGGTTACCACAGCGGCGCAAGTCATTGTTAATATAGCGCCGCCAAACTTCATCAATGGGTAATGTTTTCAATTGCTCAGTTATGTTAAAATAAGCAAGATCCATTTCAATTTTCCTCACCGCCCGGCCCGCCAGCCGGGTTTTTATTTAAGCCGACGAATTTGGCCGACCAGCTCTGGAGCAAGCGCCACGGAGGCCTGTTCCTGGGCTTCAAGCCATGACAGGAGGCTTGTCCGTCTGAACAGTACTCTACGAGATAACTTCACGTGTGGAATTATGTGCCGCCGGGCAAGGTCATACACGCTCCACTCTGAAACTCCAAGCAATTGAGCGGCCTCACCAGCTGTGATCGTCTCGCGAAGAAATGGCAGTTCATCTTCTTTCAACTGCTCTGCGCTGCGCATTAATTTTGCACCTCCTGGAAAAGTTCTTCTTCCGGCATCTTGAATGCTTCAGCCAGACGCTTCCGCCATCCTGAATAAGGAAAGATATATCCCCGCTCGATTCTGCTTAAATTCCCCGGGTCAATCCCAGTCATCTGGCAAAGTTTGACTAAACTCAGTCCTCGTTCTTCTCTAATCTTTTTAAGCCTTAAAACCACCCTTGTCCTACCCCCCTTGATTTTGTTCTTAAATCTATGTTACAATAAGGGGGTACACAGGGGGGACATTGATAAAACAGAGGGGTACAGGAGGGGGACTATAATGAATCCACTAAAGACTATTTGTGCGGACGTTGTTTATGTTCCAATCAAGTGGAAAGGCGCTTCTATAGCTGAGGCAAAAGGAATTATTATCAATAGAGGGACTATAGATCTGCATGCAAAAGATCTTTTAAAGTCTAATCCTGTTGAGGAAAATCCGCGTTTTTGGCGTGAAGTCCGTCAACTGTATTTTGATTTTGAGAACCAGAAATGGGAGTCAATTAATAATTTTTACCAACAATATGGACGCATTGGAAAAACACCAGATGATCGTCAATTTGGCGGGGAGTGGGAAATTATTAAGGATGTACAGGCATGGCTTAATTGGTTTCGTGTGCTCACCGTAATGACGGAACATGCCAAAACAGAAAGGCTTGCACCTTTATGGGAAATGTTCGGGCCACCGAGGGAAAGTAAAGATTTACAAATAATCTATTTTGTGAACATGGCGAAAGTCACCTTCCCCATATTCCCCGATGATCCACCACAACAATTAATTCAACCTATAAATGAACAGCCCACTATTAGGTATTCACCGAAGTTCGATCCCAGGCGATCAAGGATGCTATGGGTTACCCCTCAAAATGATGTTGAATTATTAGAGGCCACATGGCAGGCCGTCATTGATGCTGTAACGGATGGTTTACGGCCTATAAAGCTTGTCCCCAATAATACCCACACCTTATCAACGAAAACCCCACTTATTACATGGGGATTCCTTGTTGATGGAGCACTCCAGGCCGCTTTTATGCAATGGTTTTTTCAAGAAATAGCACATATGAACGTCACAACTTGTGAAGCCGATGACTGCAAAAACATTGTTTTACCACCTCGGGAGAGATTCTGTTCGGAAAGGTGTAGACAAAGGGAAAAGAAAAGACGGCAACGTCAGAATAAAAAGGGGGTCTAACTAATGGCTGGTTGGGTTGAAGAAAGAAGTCCAGGCCGCTGGCGCCTAAATGTGCCAAGCGGATCGGACGATGAGGGAAATCGAATTATTTACAGGAAAATGGTTGATGCCAAAAGCAAACGGGAAGCTACAAAGTTACTGGACCTATTCTCGGCCGAGGTCCAGAAAGGCGAATATATTGAACCGTCAAAACTGACCTTCTCAAGATTTGTTGAGCGTTGGCTAAGGGATTACGCCGAAACCAATCTAGCGCCAAAAACTCTTTTTCGTTACAAAGATATACTTATTACCAGGATCCTGCCGGCCATGGGCCACCTCAAGCTTGAACAGATCAAACCATTTCACTTGATGGAGTTTTACAAAAACCTGCAAGAGGATGGAATTCGAAAGGATGGAAAAAAAGGCGGGTTATCAGCAAAAACAATCTTGCAGCACCATCGGGTCATTTCAAGTATTTTTAGCTGTGCCGTAGAATGGCAGGTGGTGTCTTCTAATCCGGCATCCAGGGTTAAACCGCCTAAGGTGCAAAAGAAGCAGATCAACTGCTATGATGAAGGACAAACAGCATTACTCCTGCAGTTGCTGGAAGAGGAAGAATTGAAATACCGGGCACTTGTTCATCTCGCTTTATTTACCGGCCTCCGCCGCGGGGAATTAATGGGCCTCGAATGGCCTGACATTGACTTTAACAAAAATACCTTGATGGTAAGACAAGCCAGCCAGTACCTCCCCGGTGAAGGTATATTTCAAAAAGCGCCGAAGAATGAAACTTCTGTAAGACTCTTATCGCTACCAAAGTTCTTAATTGATATACTCCGGCAGCTAAAAAAAGAACAGGCGGCATATCGGCTTGAAAAAGTCGGTGATGCGTGGCAGAAGGATTCAAACTGGATATTTACGACCTGGAACGGCGGACCAATGCACCCGGATACAGTCACCTCATGGTTTCCAAAGTTTGTTAGAATCTGTAACCTCAAGGAAACGTTCAATGCTGAGATAAAACGCTGTGAGAAGAAACTGAGCACCGAGGAATTAGTTACGCTGATAGACCTAAAAGAACAGTATCTGAAGTTGAGTAACGATAAGTCAGCGGCATCAAAAAAGAAATTAGCCACCTTGGAAAATTCACTTGCTACACTCATTGGGAAAGACGGTCTTGAAAGGATTAAACAAAACCAAATACTACCCCCGCTCTCTTTTCATGGCCTTCGGCATACAGCAGCTACAATGTTGATTAACCAAGGACTGCCGGCCAAAAGTGTCAGTGGCCGTCTGGGACATGCCAACATCGGGACTACATATGATATTTACGGGCACTACCTCAAGAGTGCCGATAAGGAAGCCTCGGATCGGCTTGAGCAGGTTTACAAGAACATGAAGGGCAACGGCATAAAGGATGTTAAAAAAGAGCAGGCTTAGAACCTGTTCTTTTTGTTTAGAGGGGTCTTTATTGGTGGTGTTTTTAAAGTTTGCTCCCAAAATGCTCCCAAATTCCCCTCTCTATAAAATTATTCTAGAAA
This sequence comes from Pelotomaculum sp. FP, assembly GCF_004369245.1. NCBI lineage: Bacteria > Bacillati > Bacillota > Clostridia > Eubacteriales > Desulfotomaculaceae > Pelotomaculum > Pelotomaculum sp. FP. Next base: position 10,203 of record NZ_QFGB01000035.1, read on the forward strand.
TTAAAAAGCCGCAATCCCTTGCGGCGTCTGGTTTTCTCTGGCGTCCCAGGAGGGATTCGAACCCCCGACCTACGGATTAGAAGTCCGTTGCTCTATCCAGCTGAGCTACTGGGACATATATGGAGCGGGTGAAGGGAATCGAACCCTCGTAATCGGCTTGGAAGGCCGACGCTCTACCATTGAGCTACACCCGCTTGGGAAAACATCCATGCTGTTTATCGATGCATATAACATTATAACTAAAAACCGGCCCCACGTCAAAGTTATTTTACTCCAGACATCAAGCTTTTTATTTCAGACGCGGTAAATGGCCGGCCTGACTCCGTCCTCGTCAAACTCCAGGATACCGTAGCTGGGGCGGTCATGGTCGCGTGGTCTGGAGATGCTGCCCGGGTTGAACAGCAGCACGCCGGCCTCCCTGGTAAGCCCGGCGGTGTGGCTATGCCCGAACACAACTATATCAGCGCCGGCCTCCAACGCCCGGAGCACCAGTTTGTCAACCCGGTACTTTGACACAAAAGTGTGACCGTGCAGTAAAAGGAAACGGTGCCCGGCCAGTTCAAAGACCTCCTCCAGCTGTCTCTCATCAGGGAAGTCACAATTACCCCTTACCGCCTTGACCGGCAAAGCAGTTTCGGCGGCCAGCCTGAGAGCATCCGGGTAAAAATCCCCGGCATGTATGATTAAATCCAGTGGTCCCGCTTCTTTGAGAGCACGGATGGCATTGGCCAGGTGGCCGTGGCTGTCGCTAAACACTATCACCCGCAAGCTCTTCACTCCTCGCCGCCATTTTTTTGAGGTCGGACAGGATGTCTACCGCTCCCTCCAATGCCTTGGCCCGGTGGCTTATTTTGTTTTTAATAGAAGGGTCCAGTTCGGCAAAGGTCCGATTATATGCCGGGACATAAAACAACGGGTCATAACCAAACCCCCTTTGACCACGTGGCTCCTCCGCGATAACCCCCTCGCAGGAACCCTCGGCGATATGCACCCAACCATCCGGCTCGGCAATGGCGACCACACATTGAAAGCGCGCGGTCCTGCGTTCAGCCGGAATGTCTGACAACAGTTCCAGCAGTTTACGGTTATTAGCCTGGTCGTCTTTTTCCTCCCCGGCAAAACGGGATGAGTAGATTCCCGGCGCCCCGTCCAGCGCGTCGACCTCCAGACCGGAATCGTCGGCCAGCGCCAGCAGGCCGGTGTGCCCGGAGACCGCTGTTGCTTTAATCATGGCGTTTTCTCTGAAGGTGGCGCCGTCTTCGGTGATTTCACCGAGCTCCGGAAATTCACGCAGGGAGACCACCTCGAACCCGTGCGGGGCCAGTATATCTGCTATCTCCCGGACTTTACCCTCATTGCGGGTTGCCAAAACCACTTTCAATATCTAAACCTCCCCGATGCCTTTTGCGGCCGCCCCTAGTACTTCTTTCTGGTAGTTGATCAGCCATTCAATCCCCTGTTGGGCTAAATCGATCATCTCGTTTATTTCCTGGCGGCTAAAAGACGCTTCCTCGCCGGTGCCCTGCACCTCGACGAAGCGGCCGCCGCCGGTCATGACAATATTCATGTCCACCTCCGCGGCAGAGTCCTCCTCGTAACAAAGGTCCAGTATAACCTGCCCGGCACAACGCCCTACGCTGGTGGCGGCAATAAAGTCCTTTACCGGCATTTTCTTAATCAGACCCTGCGCCCTAAGGTTGTTGACCGCGTCCACCAGGGCTACAAAAGCGCCGGTGATCGAGGCGGTTCTGGTGCCCCCGTCCGCCTGGATAACATCACAGTCCAAAGTGATCGTGCGCTCTCCCAGCGCCGGCAGGTCGATCACCGACCGCAGAGCGCGGCCGATCAGCCGCTGGATTTCATGAGTGCGGCCGCCGATCTTTCCCCTGACTGCTTCCCTGGCGGTCCTGGTCCCGGTGGCGCGGGGCAGCATACCGTACTCTGCAGTGACCCAGCCCTTCCCCGCTCCTCTGAGAAAAAGGGGCGGTTTGTCCTCGACCGACGCCGTGCAGATCACCCTGGTGTCCCCAACTTCAACCAGCACCGAGCCTTCTGCGTGTTTATTGTATTGTCTGGTTATACGGACCGGTCGCAATTGGTCCGGCTTTCTCCCATCAATTCTGTGCATGATATTCTCCTTTTTTTGTGCGAATGAATTCGCACCTCATTGGTTCCCTATTTTTACATTACATCGTCAAATATTTCATGGACAGCCTTATACGCTTGTCACTGCCGCTTCAACCATCCCAAAGAATTGCTATTTCGAAACAATATCGAGACTATATCGATTTCTATTATACCTTATAAATTACCTTTTCTACAGCAGCCAGAGCCGGCTTGCCGAAACCGCCGGTAGCCTGCCGGCACAGTTCTGCAGGCTCATACTCAGGCCAAAAGTGGGTCAGTACAAGACGTTTTACCCCCGCCTGCCCGGCGATTTCACCGGCTTGTCTTGCAGTCAGGTGAGAGTCGCGCAGATATTCCGCATCGCTATCCAGTCCGCTTGCTTCACACAGGAAAAGGTCGGCGCCGGCGGCCAGCTTTACGAGCTCTTCAGTCCTTGCCGTGTCACCGGAAAAGACGAACTTGCCCGGCCCCTCCACTGCTATGGAATAGGCGGGCACAGAGTGCCTGGCTCTAACAAAGCGGAACGCCAGTCCGCCCCAATCAAGCCTTTGCGCCTGGAGACCATTGTCAAGAGTTTCCCAGGTCAGGGATTCAATTGAAGTAACCTCATAAGCAGCTTTATAGCATGCCAGCTCCTGATATGCCTGCTCCGGGAAAGAAGGCGCCACCAGCCTGACGGATCCGGATCTTTTACCTTCCCGCCTGGCGCCTTCCACCGCATGACGCAACGGAAAGAGGTCCAGATAGTGGTCGTGGTGCAGGTGGGTGATAATCACGCCGTCCAGCAGTCTGAAGTCCATAAATTCCCTCAACCTGCTCAAGCTCCCATTGCCTGCCTCCAGTAATATGTTCAGCCCGCCCGCGCGGAGCAGGTAGCCGGAGCAGGCGCCTCCTCCCTTGGGATAAGGCGCCCAACAGCCCAGGATAATGATTTCCACAGTCTCCCCCCGCGAGGTTATTTTTTGCTGCTCCTGCTTGCGGCAGCGTCGACACAGCAGCCCACCGCCCCGGCGTACTGCGGGTGTTCAGGGACGACCACTTCCATGCCCAGTTCCTCCCTGATGATTTCAACAAGCGCGCCGTTATGGGCCACCCCTCCTGTAAATACTATAATTTCACTGGAGAGTTTGACCAGCATGGGCTTGATCCTTTTAAATATGCTGTAATTTACGCCGGCAGCCAGGCTGGCGGTGGAATAGCCGTCGACCACGAAACCGATTAGTTCGCTTTCTCCAAAAACAGCGCAGGTGGAGGTGAGTTCCGCCGGGTCACGGCGATGCCGGCTCAATTCCTCCAAACTTATATTCAATGCCGCGGCCATATTCTCCAAGTAGCGGCCGGTGCTGGCGGCGCATTTATCGTTGGTCAAAAAATCAATCATGCGCCCCTGCCGCACCAGGGCTACCTTGCTGTCCTGGCCTCCCAAGTCCAGCAGGGTAAAATCGGACAGTCCGGTCAAGTAGGCGGCGCCAAGTACGTGGGCCTTGATTTCCGGAATAATCCGCGCGCCCTTTACGTTGACTGCCTGACGCCCGTAGCCGGTGGCAGTTATGGTTGGTCTTTCGCCGGATAAGGCTAAACCGTCGGCGTCGATGACCAGACGACCGTCTTCCCTTTTGCCATGCTCACGATAAAACCGCATTGTATCAAACTTATCCAGCCGCACGAACAAATCGTCCTCCAGCAGCGCCAGTTTCACACTGCGGCTGCCGAGGTCAAGACCGATAAACACCAGGGATCACCTCAACATATCGAGAAAGACATCCAGGCGCAAGCGCGTGCGCGCGTCCAGGCGGGCAGGCTTGTCGCCCTCCAGGGTCAAAACAGGCAGGTCAAGCTTCTGCCTGATAATCAGGTCTTCAATTTGGCGGAAGCAGAAGCTCTGGGCGTAGTGGATAATCCCGTCCAGCCTCCTTCTGTCCGCTTCGCGCCGGATTTCTTCGAGACGGAAGAAAATACCGTAGGGATAGGTGTAAAGCTGGTACTGCTCGACTATGTCAAGGGTAGCGAAGGGCATGGTGAACTGCCTCTGGGTCTCATTGTAGACCACGCGCGCGCCTCGTTCTTCCAGGTAACCATACAATTCACCGACGATTGGCGGAACACCGATATAGCCCAGGCGGAGCTCCCCCTGCCGTGGTGGTTGTGATCGCGCCTTTTCCAGAAAAACCGACGCCTCATCTGCAAATTTCTCAGGCTCCCCGTTGAAATCACTGCAGCTTACCTGGTAGATATGGTTATCCCAACCGCCCACAAGGTTTTCCTGCCAGGTCAACCGGTCAATTTCCCATACCTTGCTCCTGACAAAATCCAGGCGCTCCTTCTGTTCATGGACCTGATCCCAGGATACGCCAAAGCGTGACATCATCTTTTCCATCTGCAGGCGCAGCATGTCGGGATCCCGGTCATAGGGATAGGCAAACGGCACGACTTCCAAACCGGCCAACTGCAAGGTCTCCATGAGGGCGTGGGTATTGCTGCAGTCGCCCTGTGTAACAGCGATGATGGTCCCGATATCCGTATTGTTTAAGACAGTGCTGTAAATACCCTTGATCCAGGCGCAAAGGTTGCGGGGATAGCCGGCCAGTTCGGCTTCCTCCACCAGCGCCTGGGGGTTTTTATCAGTTATAAAGACGTTGTTTAAATCCACGGGAACCCAACCGGCCGCATAGATTATTTCCACCGGGACGGTCGTGGTTATTCCAACCTTAGGCAAGCTCTCAGCCCCATTCTTATGCAACAGTTAAGGATGTATACGCGGCTTTAGGCAATTTCCTATCATTATGCCCCCGCTTGACTGTAGTAATGCTGTCGGATTATCCTTTAGTTGTTGGATCCAAAATATAGATAAAAAGCCAGGCCTTTTTTAATATTCACGGACAAAAGGCTGTGTTCCTCTTTTTTTCAAAAAAATAACCGGCCTGCCCCGCCTGAAAGCGGAAAAGACCGGTTCCCTGATAAAATAAGTGTCCGGTTCATGCAAATTCTTTTGCACATAACCCCAGACAAATGCAGTATAGGTCTTAGCTGAATCCCACGCGTCATTACCCACATCGATTAGTTTATTCTTCAACTGGCGCTATCGATAACAATATAGGGTGTCTAAGCTGTTCTTTTCTGCATAAAATAAGTACCAATACCCTTGACGATGGCTTCAGCCGCCTTATTCTTGAAGCTGTCGGTTTTGAGCAGTTTTTCTTCCGCCTGGTTAGAAATAAACGCCAGTTCCAGCAACACTGCCGGCATATTGGAGGTACGCAATACCGCAAAGTTGGCTTGTTTGACACCGATGTCACGCAGCCTCAGGGACTTGACCATCTCAGTCTGGATGGAGCGCGCCAGCTTATTGCTTTCTGGCAGCCTGGGCGCTTCACTGGAACTGCCGGTACCACTATATATATAGGAGGTGGTGCCGCCTATGGACGGGTCCGTGTGAGCGTTGATATGGATGCTGACAAATATGTCGGCCTTGTTTTTATTGGCGATGTCGGTCCGGGCAGCCAGGCTGACATCCATATCAGCGCTCCTGGCCATGATGACCTTGGCTCCCTGTGCTTCCAGCAGCTTGGACACTCGCTTGGCGATATCAAGCGTAACGGCCTTTTCCTGGATGCCGCTCGGCCCGATAGCGCCGGGATCGGGGCCGCCATGCCCCGGGTCGAGCACAATGATCTTGTTTTTATAGGCTCCGTCCAGCTTGGGGATGTAAGTCTCGACAGTTAGCGTCTTGTTGTTGCTGGAAAGTGAGACCTCATACTGAACCCCGCTGCACAGTTCAAACACCAGCCTGGTCACATCGGGATTTTTTTGAAAATACCCTGACCTCACCTTGCTGACTGTTTTAGAAGACACATCTTTCGTTTGAGGGAGATCTCCGGGGGCAACCCCCTCAATATCTACAACCAGCCGGTCAGGGTTCCTCAGGAAAAAGGAGTTGTAGCTAACCGGAGTATCAGTCTTAATAGTGAAGGTGGTCTGGTCGGAAGCTGTTTTCTGCACATTCATTGACAGCACCTTGCCGGTGTCGCTATCATTGCTATCATCGCTATCATTGTCATCGTCACTGTCGCCACTATCGTCTGGCCTGTCGCCACCCCTGGATACTTCACTGCCGTCAGTTTGTCCGGTCGCAGGCTGTACGGGCGCCGATACAACGTCCTTAAGCGCCACCAGCCATCCGGCCACCCAACCGTTCCCGCCGGTCGGCAGACTGACCTGGAGCCAGTCGCTCGACTGGCTTAATACCGGCAGGCTGTTCCCCTGCGTAACCGTGCCGACCACCGCGTTGGATGTACCAGGGCCGCTGCGGACATTGACCACACTGCCGCTGACCACAGCCACTTTTGACCCGCCGACCGCTGTGGACGGCGCCGGCCCGGCGACAGCCGGTTGGGAAACCGCGGGCTGTGCGGTTTCAAGGCTGACCAGCCATCCGGCCACCCAACCGGTACCCGAACTCAACTGAATTTTGACCCAATCGCCGCTGCTTTCCAGGACAGGGAAACGCTCTCCGCTCCCGCCCTGCGTAATTACCCCGTAACTGGTGCCAGGCCCTTCCCTGACATTAATACCATTGCCGTTCAATACGGCTACCTGCCCGGCGCTTGCCGCAGCAGCCCCGGGTCGCTGGATATCAACCAGCCAGCCGGCTACCCACCCCTGCCCGCCGTTGCTCAGGCCAACGTTATACCAGTCGGTTGATTGGCCCAGGACAGTTAGCTGGTCACCCAGATTAGCCTGGGCGATGACTCCGTAGCTGGTACCGGGTCCGTTTCGCACGTTGACTGAACTACCCGCCACTACAGCGGTTTCTCCAGCGGCCCCCGCCGGGTTTGTGCCAGAAAGGAGAGCTCCAACCAGAAAGGCCAGTCCTATTAATATTGATAAAAGACAAGATGGTGTCTTGAGTTTCATAAGTAATAATACCTCCGCTTAAAACCGGTTAATTAGTTAAGATAGTTAACCTTAAATTTCTACATAATCACCCAGCATTCCTCTTGTCTGGGCAAATTTTTTTACAATAATAATATTTAGCTGCCAGAGGAAAAACAAAAAAACCATATGCTGTTGAAGCTTGGCTAATCCTGCAACTTCAACCCTCATATGGTTAGACCCTGCAAAATATCATTTGGTTCGAACTAATATCAGGTTTTTAGAGAATCTTCGGCTATTTTCCCTCCACTCCCTCCGCGGTACGGGATGGACGTCGCCTTGCAGACGGCCTGCGGGCCTGGTGTTTCTTTTTCAGGTAGGGCACGGCTGTATTCACGTAGACGAGGCAAACCATCAGGGAGACAGACAGATAAGCCAGCACCCACAGATTGGAGGCCAGGAGGGCCACGGCTAAAAATGCAAAAACTAGTGTGGTAAGTACCGGTATCAGATACCCGTAGGGGATCAGATAGGGGCGTGGCTCTTCAGGCATGCGGCGGCGCAGGCTGATTACAGCCAGACCTACCAGCGCATAGACGATGGATGTCACGGCTGCCGCCAGATTAACCAGCGCCATGTAGCGGTTGGTAGCCAGAGTCACCGCGGATACAGTCAGTCCGATAGCAAAAAGGGCCAAGATGGACACCCAGGGGGTAAAATAGCGCGTGCTGACCCGGCTGAAAATAGCCGGCAGGACATGTTCCCTGGCGGAGGAATACATAAAGCGGGAAACGCTGATGATACCGGCGTTAAACGTTTTCAAGGAGGTTGCCAGGATAACAGCGCTCATCAAGGAAGCGCCAAAGTCCCCCAGAATGGTCCGGGCAAATAACAGCTGGGGAGCAGGAGCGGCGAGCAGCGCCTCTTTGGGTACAACAGCGGTCATGGCCACTGTAAATATGGCGTAAACTACACTTAATACCCCCAGCGCAATCATCATGCCCCTGGAAATCTGCTTGACCTGGGTGACTTCTTCGACCAGCGGCGTTACCCATTCGAAACCCACGAAGAGGAACACACCCACCGCAACGGCTTGCACTACCCCCACAGCGCCACCAGGCGACAAGGGAGCTTCTAATTGAAAGCCATTCTTATACAAGGCAAAGACGCCGATAAAAACCAGGACGGCGAGCAGACTGTAAGTCACCACATCCTGGAATACACCTGCAAGCTTAATTCCCCTAAGGTTCATTGCGGTGACCAGCGAGAGCATCACGACAATCCAGGCATAGGGCGGTATGGCAGGAAAAGCTTCATTCAATACTCTGGACAGGATATAGCTTTCCACCCCTACGACCCCGAGCACCACGATGAGCATATAAACCAATGATACAGCAATCGAGACCTGGTCGTTGAAGGCGCGGCTAAAATACAGGCGTATGCCGGCTGCTGTAGGCAAAATTCCGTTCAACTCGGAAAAACAGGCTGCCGCCAGAAAACAAAGCGCCCCGCCAATCAAAATGGCAATCCAGGCAGTATCTCCTAAAACATAATTTGCTACCATTGTGGCCGCTACAAAAGACGAACTGGCCAAGCACAGGCCAGCACTGGTAGCGACTATGGTGCGCAGCGTCAGCACCCTTTTTAACTGCAAACTATTCACCCCAGATCATCAGGGAGATGAAATCAAGCCTGACAATATCGTCTTCGGAGCCCATGATACGCAGGGTACCGTTGTTATAAGGTTCGGTTGGCGTAATATCCCCATAAAACATATCAGCCAGCGTTTCACTGTCGGAAATGACCGTGAGGTCAGGCTGGTCAGATGCCCCTTCCCGTATCGAAACAACTCCGTCCTGCACGGTTAATGTGTGCAGGGATTCAATATCGTTGGCCTTGACCACGACCACGCGGTTCCAGTCCCGGTTCATTACTTTCAATCGCTCGTTTTTATTATAACTGTCCGTAAAAACCCTGAGGCTTTCCGTTAATTCATCATGAGTAGCCATATTCACAAACCTCCTTCGCTCTGGGCAACAAGCAGCCAGACCCCTAAATTTTACAACAAACTCAATATGCGGGGCTTGAAATTCAGCCTGTGCAGCAGGTTAAGGTATTCTTGCGGGGTGATTTCTTCCCAGGGTTTACCCAGTACAGCCAACAGGGCCGCTTCCATGACATTGGTCCCGAAGGACCTGCCTCCATACTCCGGGGTGGTGGTCACCAGGGCGCCCGCCCCCTTTGATTTCAGGAAGTCGATATCGTCCCGCGTGGTGGTATTGGTGAGAATGGTCTGCCCTTTCAGGCCCGCCGGCATGAAGCGCCGGATCAGGTGAAAATCCCCGGCGATAACTTCAGCGCCCAGGTAATAGCCGGCAAATTTTTCGACCTTGGCGTCATCCTGCGTATCCTGCTTTTTACCGGTGGGGTAAAGCATATGGAAGGGCATTTTCGTAAATTCAGGTAGAAGCCGGTTGGCAATTTCCTCGAGCTCATGCATGGTGTGGATCGGGTATGGGATGCCGGCGGCAAAAATCAGGTCGCCGAAGGTCATATCGCAGCCTATCTCAGCCATCGCCTCGGCCATGCCGAAGCGGTCCACGGAACTGACCATCAGTACTTTGGCGCCTTTCTTCAACAGGCCGGTTTCCCCGGCGAGGATGCGCACCACTTCCCTTTCCAGGGTGTTTTTGAGGCCGCTGCCGTCCACTACCGGGGTCGTTTTAACAGCTTCCATCAGCCGCAAGCCGTCCTTGACGGCGTAGCGTTTCTCTTTCACAAAAAGGTAAACGTCAATGCCGCCCAGGCCGATGGCGTCGACCTTGCCGTCGAGTTCCTGCAGCAATTCCAGGGCACGGTTAAAGTCGCCGTCCGTACCCACCCGGGCAATCTCAAAGCTCTCTCCCAAAAGTTCAGTCACAACTTTGTGGTCCCGCCTGGACGAACCCAGGCTGACGCTGACCACACGTTTCAAAATAAGACCCCCAATCACTTGCCAGGTTATTTTCTCCGCTTTTATACCTTACCATTGTATCCAATATAAGCTAAAATTACAAGTTTACCTACCCTTTTACCTCAACTGGCAACCTATTTGATTCGTTAGTTGCAAAATTGGCGCCGGGTACCAAGTTATTCACTTATTCAGTCATTGCGGAACCCATCTGCTGGTCCTTATGTATGATGCATTTCTATGGGGTCTGTGCGAATGAATTTGTACCCACATTTGCTTGGGAATTACTTCGCATGCCGAACATTTGTTTTCAGGGTAGAAATTTGTCAAGGGCTCATAATTTAACTCTTGTGGTATAATTGTCGATGCTATCGATTATACCATCCCATCATGCTTTTTAATGATCTGCACAGCCTGGTCCAGCTTATCCTCGTTGGTCACGACCGCGACCATGAAGGCCTTGCCTCCCGCCATACCGTAATCATCACAGCCATAGCCGCTCGCGGAAGGATCCGCGCCCATAAGGACTCTCTTAGCGGGGTCCTCAGAGAAGTTGTCTTTGGAAAACAAAGTCGGTCCGGTTACCGTATTGGCACGGTTGATGGGATTATTGAAAGTTGCGTCGTTGTTGTCGCCGAAGCGGGATACGCGGTCCAGCTGCACCTCGTTGATACCCGCGGCCTTAAGGTCGTCCACCGCTTGCCGGGCTTTGTTGCTGGTTGGAAAATAAGACAGGACTGATCGTTCACCGGGCGTTAACTGCATATCGGCCACCTCCCAAGTTTTATGCTAGTATGGCCCGGCGGTAGTATTAGCATACCGGGTTTTACAGGTCGCTAAGTAAAGCGAACAAATCAAACTCCCGTGTCTTTCCATGCGGCGACAGGATCGGACTGGCTTAGCTGGATGGAATAAACACGGCCTGTCACCGAGCAAAATATAACCGGAGGTGGTCAACTTGCCGGAAGAAAAAGATCCGAAAGGATTTAATGAAGAAGTAATAAATAAAGAGGCAACCGAAGAGGCTGCCCAGGGTTATATCAGGATTATCGAGGAAGAGGAATACGAAGAAGACCCTTTTGACTGGTTCTAAATTCTCTAAGTATTCTCTTAACTGGCCTCGTTTCCGGTTTACCAGCGACCATACCGTACCAGCCCGGACAGCGGCTTGCGGGTTTTTGCACCCGGGGCGTCGGCCGGGTAGCCCAGTGGTGTCAGCGCTACCGGCTCCACACCATCAGGCAGCCCCAAGATTTCCTGTGTTGCTACAGGGTCAAAGGCCGCTATCCAGCAGGTACCCAACCCCTGTTCAGCCGCCGCCAGGATCAGGTGATCCATAGCGATGGCGGCGTCAACATGACCGTAATTGGCGTTGTCCTGCCTGCGGGTCCAGGCCTGCGAGCGCACGGCACAGACACAAATCACCAGGGGCGCCTGGGTGAAAAAGGGCCTTGTGTAAATCCGCTCCAATTCCTTCTTGCGACCGGCGGTTTCGAAAATAATAAACTGGAAGGGCTGGCGGTTGGCTGCAGTGGGAGCCAACCTCGCCGCTTCGAGTACGTACTCCAGTTTTGCCTTCTCTACCGGCTCCGGCTTGTAGGCCCGCACGCTGTACCTATTTTTCATGAGGTCAAGTAATGTCACAAAACTTCACTCCTTTTTATTTTTTCCTTAATAATCCGTGTCGAATTACGTTAAATTTCCACACTATTAGGGCTGCGAACCCCCCCTTCATTCCTCACCGCTTTGAACGACTAATATAACCCGAAATGCATTAGTTTTTACATAATCCGTTATCCCGGTTATTCCCTTCCCCGGGTGTCAGCAGATCAGGGGCGTGGATCTGGCGGGTTGTCTTATCAATTACCTCCAGGGTGTCAATTTCAGCCCCGGTGGAAGCCCCCAGTTCTTTAAATTTACGGGCAGTAACCAGCACTCTTCCTTCCATGGAGCCCACCGCTTTGTTATATGCCTCTACTGAGCGGTCCAGGCCTTTTTTCAGGTCGGCGAAATGCCCGGCCAGGTTCCGGACGCGTTCGTACAACACCTTTCCCAGGTCACTGATAGCCTGGGCATTTTCAGCGATAAGCTCCTGTCGCCAGCCATAGGCTACAGCCCTTAATAAGGCAATCAGCGTGGTTGGAGTGGCTAAAATTACCCGCTGCTCCACACCAAACTCAATCAAAGAGGGGTCCTGTTCAAGCGCAGCGCTAAAAAACGTTTCGCCGGGTAAAAACAAAACTGCAAACTCTGGAGTCGGAGTAAACTGCTCCCAGTAGGCTTTACCGGCAAGCTGCGTCAGGTGGACCCTGATCTGCCTGGCATGGTCTTTCAGCTTGGTCACCCTGGCAGCATCGTCCTGACAATCCAGCGCCTCCAGGTAGGCCTGCAACGGGGCCTTGGAATCAACCACTATGTTTTTGCTGTTGGGCAGCTTGATTAACATATCCGGGCGCAGGCGGCCGTGTTCAGTAGTCGAGGATTCCTGCTGAACAAAATCGCAGTATTCCACCATGCCGGCCATCTCAACCACCCGTTTGAGCTGTATTTCACCCCAGCGGCCCCTTACGCTAGGCGCCCGCAAGGCTTTAACCAGATTGGCGGTCTCAGCCTGGAGCTGGACCTGTGTGCCGGCCAGCGACCTGACCTGTTCAGTCAGCGTGGCGTAAGCATTTTCCCGGGACTTTTCAATTTCCTGGATTTTGCCGTCCACCTTTTCAAGAGACTCCTTTAATGGCTTTACCAGGTCATCAACGGCCTTCTGCCTGGCTGCCAAATCACTTTTCGCATTATCCTGGTATTTCTCCAGGGTTGTCCTGGCCAGTTCCAAAAAAGACTGGTTGTTACTTTTTAAAGCATCGCTTGACAGCGCTTTAAAGGCGTCGGATAATTTTTGCCGGGCCTCGTCCAGGATGGCTAACTTTTCCTCCGCAGACTTACGCTCCTCCGCAAGCTGCGTGGAAAGCCTGGTAACGGCCCTGGTTTCTTGCAGATAGGCGTTTTTTTGCTTCTCCACTTCACCTTTTAATTCATTGATTTGCAGCTCTCTGGACTGGAGCCGTTCCAGTAATATTTCCTGCTCAGTCCCCGCCTCAGCCTTGGCTTTGTTATAAGCTGCAGTGATTTTGAGACGCAGGCTCAACCAGACCACAATACCCCCGACCGCAATACCTGCCAGAAACAAATATACTTCCGTTTTTCTCCCCCCGATGCAAAGATTATTTTACTTACCATTGCTGTTGCTCTGCCACACAATACCATTTTCTCGCCTATATAATAATGTTAATTGTGGTCCGCCGACAAGCATTAATATCCAAAAACAAAAGACGACTGCTTGGGGTATGTTGACGTGTATTTAAATGTGCAAGTATGTAATGAGACATTAACGAATAAATAACAAATTTCGTTATCCCTTGATTATCAATAATGATTGATTGATAAATAAAGTTGCTATAAGAATTAACATCTGTGTTATTTTCATGCAATATAACGGCCCTTGTGAAATATTTCTCAATATGCAAAAAATTTGATGAAATTAAAGGATATTACTCACCTTATAAAGAACTTTACACAAAGAACTTTATTATGTTTAAAGACAGGGAATAAGGTTTACTATAAATAAGTAAATTATTTTTGGGAGTGGGCTTATGGGAGCTTTCGATAAAACCACAGTGGCTGAACTGCTTGACCGAACATCAATGCACTACCCTGATAATGACGCTCTTATTTACACCGACCGTGGCTTGAAGTATTCCTACAAAGAGTTTCGGGAGCTCTGCAACCAATTTGCCAAAGGGCTGTTAAAACTGGGGATAAAGAAGGGCGAACATATTGCCGTTTGGGCTACCAACGTGCCCGAGTGGGTAATTACCCAGTTTGGCAGCGCCAGGATTGGAGCAGTGCTTGTGGCAGTTAATTACGGCTTTGAATTATTAGAGTTGGAGTATCAGCTGAAGCAGTCGGATGCAACAACCTTGATTATGATCGAAGGTTCGAAAAACTCTCATTTCAGGAGTATTATCAATGAACTATGCCCTGAATTAAGCGAATGTAAGCCAGGCGAGCTGGTATCTGAGAAACTGCCTCTTTTGAAGAATGTAATCATGATCGGTAACAATAAATATCCCGGGATGTTTTCCTGGGATGATGTGCTCAAAGCGGGTGAAGATGTTTCAGATGAAGAACTGGAAGACAGGAGCGCTACCCTGGACCCGGACGATGCAGTCGTGATGGTCTTTACTTCCGGTACTACCAGTCGTCCCAAAAGGGTCATGCTGACCCATCATGCCATTATTGAGAATGCCAGGGCACAAGCCGAATGTTTAAATCTCGGTCCGTCTGACCGGATGTGTATAGCGGTGCCATTCTTCCATTGCAAGGGCGCCGTGTCCAGCAACTTGTGCTGTGTTGTTACGGGGGCAGTGATGGTCCCTGTTGAAATATTTGACGCGGCGCAAGTGCTGAAAACAGTTGAAAAAGAGCGTTGTACGGTACTGCACGGGGTACCGACCATGTTTATTCTGGAACTGGAGGAGATGGAAAAGGGTAAGTACGATGTGTCTTCCCTGCGGACCGGGATGGTTGCCGGCGATGGATGTTCCCCTGATGTTATAAAAAAAATAGCTAAAGTAATGAATATGCCAGAGGTCATTACCGCTTACGGGCAGTCCGAAGCATCACCATGTATAACCAGCACCAGGACATCCGATCCGATAGAGATAAGGGCAACCACCGTGGGACAGGCGCTGCCCGGAGTAGAAGTAAAAATCGTTGATCCCAAAACAGGAGAAGAAGTACCACGGGGAGCGCATGGTGAAATTTGGGCTCGTGGCTACAATATTACCAAAGGGTACTATAAAATGCCCGAAGCCACTGCGTCTAAAATTGACAGTAACGGTTGGGTGCATACCAGGGACCTTGGGGTCATGGATGAAAACGGGTATTGCAAGATTATCTGCCGGTTAAAAGATATTATTATTTGTGGCGGTGAAACTATATTGCCCAAAGAGGTGGAGGAATTCCTGCGTATTCACCCTTTGATCAAGGATGTTCAAATCGTTGGCGTTCCCAGCGAAAAATTTGGCGAGGAAGTGATGGCCTTTATTCGGGTTCAGGAAGGATACGCGCTCACGCCTGAATCGGTTCAGAATTTCTGCAAAGGCCAAATCGCCAGCTGGAAAATTCCAAAATATGTGGTTTTTGTGGAAGACTATCCTTATACAACCAGCGGTAAGGTGCACAAGCTTAAACTCCGTGAGATGGCGGCAGAGATGCTTAAGTCACAAAAATGCAGTAAGATTAAGTAATGAGAGCAAAAGCCTCACCCATAACTCCGGTGAGGAGTTCTAAGATAAGTATTCATAATCGAAAACTGGCAAAATGCTTTGAAGCAATAAACCTCCTCCTATTGCTATCAATAAACTAACTAGAGTACCAATTAAATAGTATTCTGCAAAATCTTTGTTTTTGAGTTCGTTAAACCTGGCAATGGATTTTGCAGTAAGAACAAAAGCTACTGCTGAATACGATCCATAGAGCACTAATGTTAAAATTATTGTTCTTTCAAATATTCCAATATATTTTCCAATATGATTGGAAGGTTTGATTATTAAACAACCATCTATAACACCTTGATTTTTCTTTGGAAATATCCAGTCAATTACCATCCTAGTTAAAATAGCGCCACCAAGTGTTATATATAAATATGCAATGACAGTAATTAGGCATTTATTGATAGGAAATATTCTTAGCATATATTCTTTTTGATTAATGCCTATCTCCAAGGGAAACAGCCAAGAATAAAAACCCAAAATATTTGGCTCAATATTAAAGTCAAATAAGTCAATAAATAAAATCACCATATATAAATGGATAATTTGGTCAACAATAAATATAACCGGACTAAACCATAACTCCTTTTTCTTAACTTTAGAATATAAATAGTTTTTTGAAAAATCGATTAGTAAGTGAAACAAAGTAATTAGCAATGAAAGATATAATGCTAGCTTTAGGCCATAAAAGTGAACGGCAAGAAAAGAACAGATAAATAAAGCTATCCCGTGTTTTATAAATCCTTTCCATAGTAACTGACTTTTTTCTTCAACAATACGATCGGTTTGAAATAAAAAATCAGCCAGAACATGTGCTAAAAATAACATGTATAAAAAAGTCATAAAACCACCAGACCTTTCGCCTTGTAGACGGTGAAACCATTAATTTATCCCGTTGCAGGGTGAAATTTTTCTAGATAAGCTTGCGCCTTCGATAATGTTTTTTCAGCATGTTTTAGCTGTTTCCACTGAGCTGCCCTGCAACGTTTTTCCACATTCTGCATAGAAATACCTAGAGCCTTCGAGGCTTCTTCATAAGTACCACTCTGTTCATATTCATTCACAGCTTCCCATTGTTTTACAGTCCATTTCTTTTGAACTGTATCAATTAATAGCCATATACAATTAATAAAAGCATCAAATTCGTTAGTTCCAGTTTTCGTGATGGTTAAGGCGCCTTTAATTTTTTCAACGTCTTCGAGGGCTGCCCTAGCCAGGTAGAAAGCATTACCATTCATTTTCCAGGAATCGTCCCGAATTAGTTCCTCTTCTATAAATCCAATACCTATTCCAACTCTTATCTGAAGTGGGCGACAAAAATATCTGAGGTATCTTATTATCTCAGGATATTTCAACCATCCCTCTATGACGCCTTGAATTTCATCACCTCTGGATACAGAGAAGGGGGTAATTATTGAAGGCCGCTTTAAAAATTTCAAGCGTTCAATCGTGGCATCTAAAAACTCTGTATTTTTCTTCGAATTAATTATATCTGCTGTAACTACTGTAATTCTTTTCATGTTATTCCCCCCCCTGAGGTGACAAAGTTGATATCACCCATTATTAGGTGATATTTTCGCTAGCGTGTAATAATTTTCCTCCATGACCCAAAAAAATTCTCAAAAAACTTAACCCAATTCCCAACATCTGTTTAATACCCCTGAACTGCTCCAGTACCACCTCAAGATTATCCTATCGCAAAATATACTTTCTTAATAATCCAGTTTTCATGCTTTATCGGATTAAATGCTCCTTAATAATCTTACTTCTGACACTATTTTCAATGTGGGAGTATAAAATTGAACCTTGCTCTTTCCACTTTCGGTGGCAAAGTGGCGCATCAGATATTCGTAGGCATCGCCCAGAATATCATCACCATCAGCGCAGTATTTACTAAAAGCCAGTTCTTTACGTTCAAATATGGCGATCAGGTTGGTCAGGGGTCAACCATCTCCTTGCCGCTACCAAACTTGGTTACATCATTAAAGTCGGGCATATTGGTTAACTTGTTGGCATCCGCAATAGGCACGATGATTTTTTTGTTTATATCATCACACATGGTTGTTTTACCCTTTAAGGCAACCATATCTTTAAAGCTTGCACCGTTGGGAATTGTAATAAGTGCGTAAGGCACACCGGCGTATTTATCATTAAAAACTCACGTTAGAAGGCCGACAGGTCGTCGTGTATTACGTGAAGTTCAGGTTGCCGCCTATACTGCTTCTTTAGATTAATAATAAGTGAAACCACCCATTTTTATAATAACCTGCCCTGAGGTAAGATCGGTTAACCTTTTTGATAGGGCTTCTAAACCTTCTGGCCGTAATAAAACTTTCAATATAACTTCCTCGCCATATTCCATAGAAAAGTTTTTCCCTCCAGCCTTTTCAACCTCCCGTTTCACCACACCCACCCAATGGTAATCCAAAGCTATGTTGAGCTCCTGGTACAATAATCTTTCCACTTCACCTGCTGCCTCAATGCCCTTCACTGCCGCCTCTGAATATGCCCGCACCAGACCACCAGCGCCAAGCATGATCCCGCCAAAATATCTTGTTACGACAATTACGGCTTTTACTAAACCTTTACGGTTAATTACATCCAATACCGGCCTGCCTGCCGTGCCACTGGGTTCACCGTCATCACTGAAACGCTGTGTTTGTTCATTTATCACGTATGCAAAAACATTATGATTGGCCTGGCCGTGCGCCTTCTTAATTTTGCCGATAAAATGAAGGGCCTCTTCCTCGTCATCTACTGGAGAAGCTGATGTTATAAAACGTGATTTTTTAACAATGATTTCTGCCGTATTAGGACTTCTTAAAGTTTTATACCTGTCATCTTTCATAATTTAGCTTCCTGATCACTATGTTGACTTGCTTGCAACAGCTTTTTGCCTTCCCTTGCCAACCACGCTGATTTCCATTGCTACCACAGAAATATCGATCAAACCGTGTATGTAATAGCTGCCGGTCAGTCTTGGCTGCCATTCTTCAATCGCATCTTTGTACTTTTCCCAAAGCTCTTCGCTGATTTCTTCCTGCTCTGCAGAAATTTTATCACAAATTAAGCCACGCAGCTTTGTGTTTACCCTTTCTATCGTCACAGCGCCACTATTGAGCAAGTTTAACAAATTATGGTATTCGCCGCTAATGGGCGGCATACCGGCCTTTATGCGCCTTTCAAGCCTAACCGGCAATATTTCATAGATTTGGTTGGCTTTTTCCACGAGAGAGACGCTATAGTTTAAGAACCTTTCCGCCACAATAAACCAATCGTTTAAATTCATTAAATCATAGCCGTCTCCGGTGCTTTTCCTCTCACTCCGGTAGTATTCCGCAAGAACCAAGCATTCTTTATTTAAACGCAGCAACTCTGCCCTCTTTTCACTGGGAAATGGTATCTCTTCATCGTCGATTCTTACAAAATCACGTACTGCCCGGCTAAAATATTCAGCCGATTTCTCATTATATTCATGCAGTTTCTGAACAAACATGTGGCCATATCTAGGCGGCAATATTATGATATTGATTAACGAAGAAACTATTAGGCCGATAAAAATAACAGCAGACCTAAGCAAAGCATGTTCAAGAAAGTTATTAGCCGGGGAGCTTAAAACAAATATAGCCGCTACGATACCCATTAATATTCCGCTTTGCAGTTTTAGCCTCGTATACAAAACGATTATGCAGACTGTCACCGCTCCCATAACAAGCGGATTTCCGCCAAGCAAGTAACCAAATACAACCCCAAATCCCACTCTCAGGATATGTATAACTATCTGCTCTTTTGCTGTTTTCAAGGTTAAATAAATGGATGGCTGCATGTTGATTACTGCTGATACTGCCCCAAAAATTGCCGGTTCTAATTTAAGTATTTCACATAAATACATCGTAATAATTACTGCAATTCCTGTTTTCATGATCCTGGTTCCGATTTTCATTTATTAGTCCTCCTACCAGCATCCCATTGCTCTTAATATTAACAGGTCCAGGCCCTTCAAAGGAACTGTTTTACAGAATAATCGCCCCATCTTAATAAAAGAGACCTAAAGCAACCTGCTTTAAGCCTCTTTTTTTTTATAATTCATGCCGGTAATTACTCTGTCACTATTGCTATTTTTCCATCGGCATACTTGAATCCCCGCCCCACTCATAGATGGAGGCTTCATAGTTTCTTACTTTCTCAAAGCCAACTGCCCTGAGGATCATGGATGCATATCCAGATCTGATGCCCATAGTTCAGTAAACAATAAAATCATCAGCCGACTTTATATTATAGGAAGCCATGAGAGTTTTGATCTCTTCAGGGGTCTTTATGGTACCGTCTTTGTTCAATAATTCCAACCACAGTAAATTTACAGCCCCTTTGATGTGTCCTCCCCGCGGCTCCCCGGCATTCTGTGAGCCTTTAAATTCTCCTTCTGTTCTGACATCCAGCAGTACTTGCTTGTCTAAATTATTGAATACATAATCCTTTGTCGCAATATAGTTCTGATCGTAATCTTTCAGGATAACTCCGGTGACAGGCTTTGGCTGTGCCGCTTCTTTAGTCACCTCATAGCCCATTTCCCTCCAGTAGGATAAACCTCCTACCAGCATCTTCACATTATCCATCCCGGCCAGCTTTAACTGCCAGACCGCCCTGCCGTCAGCGCCCGGCCCCTTAAAGACATCAGAGTAAAATACAACTGTCTTTTTGTTATCAATCCCAAGGGATTCCAGCTTCTTTTGCAAATCCTCCTTGTTTTTTATAGTTCCCCAGCCCGGATCGCCTATTTTACCGGATGTATCCGAAAAAGCATTGATCCCGATACCGATGGCGCCGGGAATATGTCCTGCTGCATAGACATCCGGTTTGTTGCAGTCTATAAGGACCAGATCCTCACTCCCCAACATTGCTTGCAACTTTTGAGGAGTCATAAGAAAATCATTGTTCTGATAAACCGAGATGTCAAACTCCTTTTGATCTTGCTTGTCTACAGGCGCCGGCTGTTTTCCGCAGCCACTGGCTCCCAAAACGAGCCCCATGGCAATAAGTCCAACCAGCAACTGCTTGTACTTAAATTTCTTCCACAAAAGCCTTTCCCTCCTTTATTTTTTTATCTTTCCAGACATTCTTTATCAGTACAATCAACGCGCTCAGGGCAAAGAGTATCAAGAGGCCAAAAACCATAGTCCTGACTCCACCTGTAAGCATGCCCCCGACATAGGAATAAACAATTGTCGCCGGCAATTGACCGATTCCGGTAGCGATAAAAAACGGCCAAAAACCCATAGAAGTCAAACCGGCAGCATAACTAACTATATCAAAAGAGATAAACGGTAAGAGTCGCGCAATAAGAATGGCATATTTGCCGTAATGCTTGAAAAAATCATCTATGCTCTTAAGCGCTTTGTTGGAAGTGAATTTTACTACCGTATCCCTTCCCAGGTACCTGGCAATAAAAAAACATATTACTGCTCCGGCCATCGCGCTTGACCACGAAAGAATCGCTCCGTTAACCCACCCGAAGATACCGGCATTCGCAAAAGTAATAATGAACGCCGGCAGGGGCGCCGCGATAGACTGAAGGACCATCAAGAGAAAAGAGGTAATTGGCGCCCAGACGCCAAAACCCAAAATATAGTCGCGGGCCAGAGCCACATCCACATTGCTTAAAACAAAGATCGCCTGGTTGACGTTAACCCTGATGAATGGGACAAAATAATATAAGCAGCCAAGAATAACCAACAACAATAATTTCCCTAGATATCCGCGAAATATGTTTTTCATATACAATCACCTCCTTACTCCGATTCAAGCCTTGTATTATTTAGCGCTGAAGAACTTGGACGGACCGTCTAAAACCTGCCAGCCGGCATCCACGAGGATTTCTCTGCATTTTCCCACGTCATAACCGCGGCTCTTCTCCGTATTGTCAACTACATCACGCGGGTTGCTGCCTGCTTCAGCCCAGAGAAGATTGGCCCCTGCCACCGCCCCCATCACGTTAGGTTCATGGGTACAGTTACCTGGTATCTCTCTTGGTGTCGCCAGGCGAACTGCCGCCACAATATGGGCCATACGCGTCTCACCTAACATACCGTGCGCGCTTAAGCTTGTTCCCGGGATAGTAACACGACGCATTGCCCCGCTGAATCCGGGCTTTGCTTCCCTGGCTACGATCATTTTCTCCACTATTTCCTCATGGCTGTGTTCAGGTCCGATGGGTTCCACACACGTTCCCAAAATAAGACCTGCTTTGCCGGCGGCCTCGAAGGTCTGGAGTCTGTCTTTGAGTTCAATGCGGGTAACCTTTCCTTCACCCAGGCGGGCTGCATGATAAACCCCGGTAAAGCCCGCTTTGCGCAAAGCAACTGCCTCATCATATGAGAAATCGGCAATATTGGCGATTAACGGCACACCTGTCCGCAGTTCCCGCCGGACTGCTTGCCCCATCTCCAGGAAACTTTGGAAGTTCAAATGGGCTGTGGCCATGAGGTAGATGGCATTAGCGCCCGCTTCTTCCAGGTCGAGAGCCTGTTGAAGAATGAATTCCAAAGACTCTATCCGCTGGGTATTAAAAATTTTATTGCCGGCTGCAAAGGAACAAAAAGCGCAATTACAGCTGCAGGGCCCGCTGTTCACCCCTACCTGGCCATGTATTTCCGCCTTACCCGCACAGGCCTCCTCGCTCATCTGACGGGCTTTGAAAGCAAGGTAAAAGGACTCTTCCGAACATATGTCAAGCTCTAATAGTTCCCTGATTTCCTGGCTCCCCAGGAGGGCGCCGTTATACGACTTATCAATAATTTTTTTAACCCTCTTATTCATTACGCCACCCTTTTTCGCAAAAGTCTCAAGATATACACTGCCTATCCACAGCCATTCCCCTGTTAGCAAGCCATAAAATGCCCCCATAAAGGCTGCAGAAGCTTACCATTACCGCAAAAAGAAGGGATGCCCCCAGAGCCACGCTCCCTGCCACCCCATAGGAGTCCAGCAGCAACACGTAGGCGCCTTCGCGTATCCCATACCCGTTAATCCCGATAGGGACCATGGCTATTGCTGAAATCGCAGGTATTATATAAACCAGGTCCCACCAGCTTAATAAGTCAATATGAAGGCCTCTAAAAACAGCATAGTTTACAGCTACCACTGTAAGCTGGAACAGCACTGACAGGCACAATACCGTGATAATCATCTTTTTCTGGCCGCGTAAAGCATGACCATGTGAGAGAAAGCCACGCGCAAAGCCGCTTAATTTGCCACCTCTTTCAGCGGCCCAGGCGGGAATTCGCCCCATCATTAAAAAGAATAATAATCCTGCCGCCACAATTATGAGCATCATAAAAAGCCAACCCACATGCCAGTTGGAGTCCGTTATTGGGAACACAACTAAACCGGTCAGGGCTAGCCCCACGGTAGCCAGTAAGCGCTCGATTATGACGGAAGAAGCCGCGCCTGCAATATTGGAAATGTTACGGCCGGTCAAAAGAATTCTGATCCCGTCGCCACCGATACTGGAGGGGAGAAAGTTGTTGAAGAAAATCCCGATCCAGTATACTTTCCACAGTTGAAACCAGGGCAGATTGATGCCCTCTGCCCTTAATATCCGTGACCATTTTTCGACACTTACAACCATTGAGATAACGATGAATACCCCGGCTAAGATAAGCCAACCCGGCTCTGCAGTCAGGAAAATGTCCCGCACAGCAATCCAATCAAAACTGTAAATTAACCAGCTCAATAACAAACCAGACACAACGATCTTAATCAGAAGAATTAAACTTTTCTTCGACACGGCATAATCACTTCATTTATATAATATATAAATAATTTCCATGATCACCTAAGAACATATAAAGTATAGCAATTTAGTATTCTTAAATCCAATAGAACTTATTAATTAGTCTCTATTATCCATATAATGAATCTTTATCATATAGTTGCTGGAGCGGGTTCTTGGTCTTTCAGCTATCTTGCTTTTGTTGCAAGCCTGAATGCCAAATAATAATCCACGCCTGACCAAAGCGTAAAAACCATTGCAAATGTCAAGGCAACATAAGCAAAGGGGAAATTTATCAAATAGAAAGGAAAATTATCCAAGAGAAAGGCGCTAATAGCTATAATTTGCGTTACTGTCTTAATTTTTCCAAGACAACTGGCCGCGATGACGATCCCTTGCGCTGCTGCGACAGTTCTTAATCCGGTAACGGCAATTTCCCTGCTGACAATAATAATAGCTATCCACCCGGGTATCCTCCCTATCTCCACCAGGATAATAAGAGCCGCGGCAACAAGGATTTTATCGGCAACAGGGTCTAAAAATTGGCCCAGTAATGTTGTTTGATTCTTTTTTCTCGCAAGGTACCCATCCAGGCCGTCGGTTATTGCAGCAGTGATAAAAATGCCGGCGGCAATATAATCAGCGTAATGACATTTCATTGAGGCTGCCAGCAAGAATACCGGAATCATTATTAATCTGGCGACAGTCAGGCTATTAGGCAAATTCACAATGCCAATCTCCCGTTGAATGTTATTCAATAGTCCCTGAATAAATAGAATTGTTCAATGCTCTTCATATAATAAGTTGCGTATTTCGATAGATTTTAGAAACCGGATGGTCCTTGCCGGAATTAACTCAATATCTATTTTTTTATTTTCATACTGTCTCATCAAAGCCAGGAGGTCACCCGGGCGGTCAATATCCATCAAGCATTCCAGAAGTCCATAGGACAATTTGTTCTCTTCACATATTTTTAGAGTTTCTTCCAATACTTTTTCCGAACCCCAGCTGATACCGTCAAAAACCCTGCCCTCAAAGTATCTCATTCCAATAAGGCAATAACCGCCGTCGAGCGCCGGTCCAAAAACCAAATCGCTTTGCTCCAGCAAATAAAGAGCTTTTTGTAAATAAGAAGGCGGCAAAGCCGGTACATCCGTCCCGATTAAAATGACAGGGGCGTGACCGGTTAAAAACAATCTTTCAGCTATGTCATGCATACGCTGTCCCAGGTTTCCACCAGACTGGGGCATGACCCGCCCGCCAAATTCCAGCTTTTTAGCCAACTTGTTGAGATCGCCGGAAGGAGTTACAGCCAGATAGCGCTCAAATTCTGTCAGTCTACTTACTTTATCCAATGTATCTTCCAGAAAAGCCCACTGCAGGGCTTCCCGCTGAGCGGGTGACAGCACCGCGCCCAGGCGGCTCTTACCTTCTTTGGAAGGCGCCCTGGACATGATTGCCAGCGCCGGTTTAAGCATTTTTCACCATTCTCTCGCCAGTATTTGAAGGATTAGTAAAGGATATAAAGAACTTAAATTTTTATGATTAAGACAAAGCATCCTTTAATAAGCGTAATCATTCCAACTTATAATGAGTCCGCAACCATTGAGGGAACCCTTGAACACCTGCGCCCCTGGAGCAACCTGATAGAGGTCATTATTGCGGACGCGAGCACTGACGGAACAGCCAATTTGGTCAGCCGGGATTTTTCCCTTATACAGGCTCCCCGGGGCAGGGCAAGTCAGATGAATGACGGCGCTCAGCTGGCC
Source organism: Pelotomaculum sp. FP (assembly GCF_004369245.1). Taxonomy (NCBI): domain Bacteria; kingdom Bacillati; phylum Bacillota; class Clostridia; order Eubacteriales; family Desulfotomaculaceae; genus Pelotomaculum; species Pelotomaculum sp. FP. The sequence goes on from NZ_QFGB01000035.1 coordinate 35,022, forward strand.
GGCGGAGAGGTACTTCTTTTCCTGCACAGCGACACCCGCCTGCCAAATGACTTCATCCAACAACTTGAGCTGGCATTGTCCGACAGCAGAGTCGTCGGGGGCGCCTTTAAAATGAAAATAGATCACCCGGGGTTGTTTTTCTACCTGACCACCCTCGGTTCAAATCTGAGGGCCGCTGTCACGGGCGTATATTTCGGCGATCAGACTATCTTCGTGCGGCGGGATTGTTTCCGGCAAATCGGCGGCTTCCCGCTTATTGATTTATTGGAAGATTGGGAGTTCTCCTTGAGCATGAAAAAGATCGGGAAAACTGTGCTTCTTCCCGGTCCCGTCAAAACTTCGGCCAGGCGCTGGTTAATCCACGGCAAGTGGAGGACCACATGGCTGATGCATAAAATTAAGGTCCTTTATCTTCTAGGAACCAGCCCGGCAGACCTAAAGAGGCTGTACTCAGACAGGCGTTGACTTTTTTATCTTTGCGGCTAAAACTAATTCCATAGTCATAGCGGCTGTTGTACCGGTTATTTCCTTGCACCGGGCATTTTTAAAAGGAGATAACTTTTTCCTGAGCCCGCTGCAGCAGGCCTGGCCAAATTCATTGACAAACCGCTGATGCAGTTTTGCCGCAGTTTCTGATATCTCCTTATCAAAACCCTTGGTATCGGGATTTGCAAGCAGCAGACTGATAGCCATAACGCCTCCTGTTAAAGCGCCGCAGGCGCAACCGGCGCTCATGCCGCGACCAAAACCTGCAGCCAGTTGTATTATGCCGTCGGTTTGCCCTTTAAGCATCTCCACGGTGCTCATCGCCACTGCCTGTGCGCAATTATAGCCCTGGCTAAAATACGTCATCGCTTTGCTGCGTACGTCCTCGCAAGCATCCTGATATGCGTCACTCACTAGTATCCTCAACTACTTCCCAAGACGAATAGAATCACCCTTAAAACCATTCTTCATTCTAACATGAGTATTTATCATTAATCCAATAACAAATAATTATATAAAAGAACGGCAAGATAATGTTTTTTAATAGTTCCCCATCGTTTTCTTGATACTGCAACGCAAGCACGCTCGCTCCAGATCGCTCTTGGCGGGAAATCCAAACCGTAGTTGCATACGAAAAAAGCCTTGCTTAGCAAGGCTTTCGCGTTTTTATATGGTACGACTGGCATCTAACGTAGATTGTAACCAAAATTAACACCCGCTTAAATCGTTTATGCTTTTGTTAAAACATCTCTATTCCTAAACCCAAACAATCCGAGCCCTGTCAGTATAACTGAAAGGCAAAGCAGCCAGAACAACGGAAGCAGCGGCAGATTTGAAATATTAATGGTATAGTGAGCATAAGAGAAGGGAGAAACACGCATCAGTGACCAATCAATGATCTGCGCTTCCCAGGCAAGCTCCAATATACTAAACGATAACCAAACCACCCATCCCAGTGCTGTTATGCGAGGCCATAAGCCATACAATAAAGCTGTTACACCCAACAGTATCCATACGGGTGGGATTTTTGAAACGTTCATGCTAAAAATATGCCAAAATTCATGGCTTAGATCGCCGGTCGCAAGTCCATAAACCAGCCCCCCGGCAATGCCCATGGCTACCAGCAAGGCAGCAGAACATAAAGAGGCTACAGTTAAATGGCTGCTCATCCAGCGAACCCGACTGACCTGCTTATCCAGCAGCATCTCTGCTCGGCCTTCATTTTCTTCTATTTGCAGACGCAATACAGCGGTCATGGCATAGACAGCCACAAAAAGTGATATCAGATAGAAGCTGATACTAATAAAGACATAGCCCAAACCCACCTCATCAGACCAACTTGTGCCGCCCAGGTTCGACAGCCAATCACTCATTCCACCGGCATTGGATAAACCGGGAGAGATGGCCGCAAACACAACAATATACAATCCTGCCCCCACCAGCCAGCCGATAAAACTTCTCTTCTGCAGCCTCCAAGCCAGCGCCAAAGGACTGGAAAGATGGGGAGCTGCTTCCGGGGGCCCGGAACGGGCCAAAAGAACACCTGCCCCCAGATCTCTGCGAGCAGAAAGTACATAGGCAATAACGGCGGGTACAGCCGCAAAGGCAGCAAAATACACCAGGCTCCAGCCATGATTGCCGGCAAATGGTTGGGTCACCCGCTGCCATGCCATGGGAGTAATCCATCTTAATAAGGTATCGCCGCCTCCGAAGTTATTCAAAATCGCCATCGCGATTCCCAAGCCCAAAGCTGCGACACCAATGCCTCGCGCAGTTCCGCTGTTTTCCCGGAGCTGAACACCTAAAGCGCCTATTCCGGCAAAAAAACACCCAACGGCCGACATGGTCGCGCCAAACAGAAAGGAACCGCCTGCAGCCCCCCCAAGGGCAATGATACTCAAGGCGATCAGCACGCCTGCCGCCAGGTTTCCAACACCGGCCAGAAGCAACGCAGCAGTCAGACTGGCATAAGGGCCTACTACATAGGCACGAATCAACTCGCTGCGGCCGGTCTCTTCATCGGCACGAGTGTGCCGGATCAAGGTAAACAGGCTGCCGATCCCCAAGACAAGGGCGAGTTGTGAAGTGCCTCGCCATACGATAGCTCCTGAAAGGTCAAAGGACATGACCGGGCCAAGAAGCGCAGAAATCAATGGATCTTTATCAAATTCAGTCAGAACGCTCTGCAGTCCCTGGCTGGCCATGGCGCTAAAAGTAGCTGCCGTTACCAAACCCAGAATTACAGGAAGGAATAGCCAGAGGGGCAGCAAGAACCGATCCCGGCGCAGAAACAGCCTGAAAAGTGTTCCAATGCCCGCAAAATCCCTGGTTTTCATCTCTAAATTTCTCCTTTTTCACGAATATCGTCGCCATAATGGCGCCTGAACAGATCCTCCAAGCTGGGCGGTTCAGCCGTCAAAGATTTGATCCCCAGCGGCAGCAGCGCCTCCATCGCCTCCGTCAGGGCATCGGAGTCTACAGAAAAACGGTACTTCAACCCGTCTTGTGACACATCATGAACTCCAGACATTTTTTCTAATTCGATAGCAGCGCTGCCGGTCTCCACGTTAACGGTGGTACGGGTAAGATGCCGAAGTTGGGACAAAGTTCCCGATTCTACGATCTTCCCTTGCCGGATAATGCTTACCCGGTCGCAAAGACTCTCCACCTCCGACAGGATATGGCTTGACAGGAGCACGGTCTTGCCGTCTTTTTTTAATTCCGCCACGTATTCCTGAAAGATCACTTCCATCAAGGGGTCAAGCCCCGAGGTAGGCTCATCCAAAAGATACAATTCCGCTTCACAGGAAAAGGCTGCCACCAAAGCTACCTTCTGCCGGTTTCCTTTGGAATAGGTTCCGCTCTTTTTGGTTGGATCAAGCTGAAAGCGTTCCAGCAGTTGTTTCTTGCGAGAAACGTTAAGCCCTCCATGCAGCCGCCCAAGAAGGTCAATGATTTCACCTCCGGATAGATCGGGCCACAGAGTAACATCACCGGGGACATAAAGAAGCCGGCGATGCAGTTCCACAGCATCCAGCCAGGGATCTCCGCCAAGCAGTGAAATTTCTCCCGATGTTTTTCGCAAAATCCCCAGCAGGATGCGAATAGTCGTAGATTTTCCGGCGCCGTTGGGTCCAATAAACCCGTGTACTTCCCCTTGCATTACCGTGAGATCAATTCCTTTTAATGCCTGGGTCGTACCAAAGGACTTGGTCAGCTTTTGAATATGAATCACATTCATGTACAGTCCTCCAAATTTATATATATTATAATAAGTTATTATAATATATCTATAATATATCTAAGCATGGAGCTTTCGTCAACAAGTTTTATATATTTTATATTGATTCATTATAAAACTTTTAGTATGATTAAGCTGGGGTGAAAATACATGAACGGATATGAACGTAGGACAGAGTTAAAAAAAGATAAAATACGCACTGCCGCTTTAGAGCTTTTTTGTGCGTACGGTACAGATAAAACCAGTATCAATGAAATCGCTCAAAAGGCAGGAGTTGCACCGGCCAGTATCTATAATTATTTCGGGAGCAAGGAAGGTCTGATGAAGGATACAACCAAAAACCTCCTGGAAAGCGGCTGGCAAGCAAGAAAAGAACTCTGGGAAACCAACCTGCCCTTTCCTGAATTGGTGAAGCGTGCCGTATCAATGAATTATGATTTCATTGATCACATCAATCTGGATACTCTAAGAGTATTGTTTAATACCGATCCGGAGATAAAGAAGCTGGCGGATGATTTTTATAAACACAGATATTCATATATCGTAGGCCAATTCATCGAAAAAGGCCGCAGGGAAGGGTATATACGCAAAGATATTTCTATTGAAGCGGCTACGATTTATCTGAAAATGTATCAAGATGTATTTCAGCAGCCCGAAATACTGAAGAACAGCAACAAGGATTTGCTGAAAGAATTATGTGATTTGATGCTATATGGGCTGGCGGGACAGCCTATTACCGATCAGACGGAGTAAGCTGTATTCTGCTCCGGTAGTATTGAGATAGACACAGGCTATCTTGTTTCCAGGATTGCCAGACTAGAAAAGATGGCTAAATAAAAACCAAGGATTACTTTTGGCATTATTTGCATGGCTTCCTTGATTTCAAATCATTTCACAAAAGAAAAAACCCTTGATACATACACAAGGGTTTTGTTGTTAATATTGAGAAGTTAGGTGAAAACCGGAATAATCCTGGTGAGATTCGACGTATAGATCTAACTTGCGTCGGTTCTAACCTTCCACATTGAACAAGTTAACTTTTTATAAGCATCTTGATAGGTATCTTGGTGATAAATATCTCTTATTATGTCAGGAATATAAATTTCTTTATTCTTTACTATTAAATCATATAAAAAATCAGTATTGTTTTTCGATTTTATTGATATTCCTTTAGACAACATCATTAACTGTAACAGGCGCATTAAAGGTCAATACCACCGGAAAACCTTCTTCCCCTCCGAAGCCTCTTTTTTCGAATTGATTACTGCTTAATGTTTAATTTTACCATAGCTCTGGCAACCACATTGCGCAACGACTTAATCTGCATCCAAGGCATTCCAGTGTAGGTTTATTTAAAATCATTAGTGTATTGTTTGGTTAATTTAGATGCATCCTGTTTTTGGCTAAAAACTGTGAAATGATGCCTGAAAATCAATCTTTAACCTGTGTTGCGCCGACATCTCACTTCTCATTTATTTTGCACTTTTAGCGAGCGCGTTTTCTACAGCCTTGAGATAGGCTTTAGAGGTAATGGTTGCACCGCTGATGGTGTCCACCTGTAGTGATTGGGACTGCATTACCCTATTGAACAACTCATTCGTGAATTCAGCCGGCCGGTTCTCGGTATTCTTTAATAATTCAATATCCGTAACCTTGCCTGAGGACACTGTAACCTGAACTTCATTGGCCCTCCATTTGAACCGCCCACCCTCATATTCTCCTACATAAGTCCCGTCATTAAGATCCTTAAAATCCATGACAGCAATAAGGAGATTTCTGCCTTCACGCCGTTCACCTGCAGTAAAGAGTAACGCTCCCCCAAGTACCATAACAACAATTCCCAACACGATTATTAACATTCTGATCTTTCCTCTCCATATCATTAGCATTCTGATTTTCCCTCCATTTACTCTAAAACATTACGTTTATCCCTTCACCGGCCTGAAAGCAGTTTCTCAGGCCTTCCGTAACGTAAACCTGTAAGCCCATGTCCACGATAATGGCTTCGGCTCCAGGGAATCGCCTTAGGAGTCCAAGCCCTTTTCCCATCCCGGCTACGAATAAGATGGTGGACAAGGCATCGGCAACCGTGGAGCTATCCGCGACAATGGTCACGCTTACCAACCCTGATTCAGCCGGATATCCGGTGGACGGATCCAAGATATGATGATGCCTTTTTCCATTACTGTCAATGAAATAGCGCTGGTAATCCCCAGATGTTACCACTGCCTTGTCAACCACAGAAACAAAACCCATTAAGCTGTCTTCCAGCCTGGGATGTTGGATACCCACACGCCACGGGGAGCCATCCGGCTTTGTTCCCAAAGTAACTACATTACCTCCGATATTGGTAAAAGCTGAGGAAACGCCATATTTCTTAAATACCTCCAAAAACTTATCGCCTGCAAACCCTTTACCAATACCCCCCAGGTCAACGGACTGGCCCGCCTTTTGCAACCTGGCAGCCTTTTCGCAGGGATCCAAGACCAAGCCGGTATAATCTACCAAAGGCAGAATCTGTTTTATTCTTAATTCCTCCGGAGGTTTGGATGTATTCTGAAAACTGCCCCATAACTTTACTAAATGCCCAACAGTAACATCAAAAAAGCCCTGGCAGGTTCTTGAGAATTCAATAGCACATGACAGGATCTCATAGGTATCAGCGCTCAGCTTTTCGCCTTTCAGACCTGCTGACCTGTTGATCCTGCTTATCTCGCTTCCGGGCCTAAAGCGGCTCAACAGCTCTTCTAGCCGTACAGCTTCATTACCGACAGCTCTTAGTGCTTCTTCAGCATACTTGCCGGAAGCTCTATGGGTCATTACTGTGCCCATCCCAAGGTCCGTGGACTGGGCATCTACGGTTCTGGTCAATGGTAACCCTCCATTCTCTAACCTGTCCAGTGATACCTTTGTCCAGGAAGGATTGCTTATGAAGCATCCTCCTAATCCGGTATACGGTAGAAACAAAAACCGTGTGCCGTTCACTTTATCTTTTTGGTACACTGATAAGCTGCTGCAAGGGCGCCGGGCACACCACCGATCTGCATCGCCCAGCAGGAGCCGATGTAAAGGTTTTTGACCGGTGTTTCTATATTCACGCTCATGGTGTTTTTATAGAACTTCTTCTTAGGGTTCCAACTCCATGCGGAGCTCGCTCCATCTGTATTATGGGTGAATCTTTCATAAGTCAGCGGAGTTGCGGCGTCTTTATATTCGATACCTTTCTTCAAGCCGGGAATCAGCCTGGATGCGCTGTCTA
>NZ_QFGB01000036.1:0-41309 GCF_004369245.1 Pelotomaculum sp. FP
GGAACGGTTAATTGATCCCTGGACAACATATGAACCGAAGTAAACCTCAGTTTCCACTATTGGTTAGTATAACCATATAATTATTATGACTTGTTAATTACATATTATGGTAAACCGATCACGGATGTATTAGCATCATCAATATTAGTTCCATATAGCGAGGAAGTTGCAGATAGTGTAATTGATCCGCCTCCTCGATGCTTAATTTTTTTCGGAGGTCAAATTCAAATTACTGGATTTTCAAGACATGCTATAAACCAGGCGATCTCGCGTGATGGGGTTGGTGTTTCTAGTGAAGCAATATTAGATGCAGTCAATAATCCAACTAAAGTGATTCCTCAAGTTGGTGGTACAATTAAGTATGTCGGCGAAAGAGCGGTTGTTATACTTAACGAAGAAGGTAAAGTAGTTACGACATGGGCTAGAAATAGATTAGGATGGCGTATTTTTGAATGGGGGGGATTAAAATGACTAATTATAAACTACACCCTGAAGAGAAAAGATTACTTCATGAAATCATTATAAAACATCAACCAAAATTATTGCCCCTATTAGATATATTAGCTTCATCCGGAAATATAGTATTAACTTCTGAACAAAGAGAGAATCTCCGTGAGGTTATAGCGGATGAGCTTGTTGTAAGTGGGCTTGATAAAAACTACGAACCGAACCCACGAGGGTTAATATTAGAAGGTTTAATTGATCGCCTATGGTATTTCTCTGAAGATAGTCAATAATCAATAACCGGGCAAATGCTTGAATGTAAATTATAAATTAGGCCATTTACTGGTTGTATTTTAGGCCACAAGGTGGAGGCAGTGATGGTGATCGTTAACATTAACATATCTCAGGAAGATTGCCCATTGAATTAAAAGTTTGGGGTATGATTTATGGAAGCTATTGATTTATTACCTGATGAATTAAAAGTGAAATCCCTGTCCAGAAAAGAAGTTATACTTTCGTATGAAGATGTCATAAAGGCTATAAATAATTACTCTAATAATAACTGGGTTGTACTGAACTGGGAGGGTTGGATTAAATATTCTGAAGGAAAACACGGCCATTCAAGAAATTATCGAGGAATATCAGATATTATCAAGGAAGAAAGTGAAAGTTGGGATTCCTTTGTTAAAAGGGCGGCTATTCACTGTATTAGTACTATCAAACAAGCTCAAAAATTATGGCACAGTAAACCGGAGTATCCTGGGGCAATGTTGTATTTTTGTGTTACTGCTGTTGAAAAACCAGCATCTGATGAAGATATTAAAGAATTTGAAGAACATTATTATTATTGCTTCTCCGCTACCCTGCGAATCTTTGGAGATGAAGTTCCCTTTGAAGAAATCTCCAAAACTATTGGATTAATTCCCACATATACCCATAGAAAAGGCGTTCCAATGCATGTTAATAGGCCAAATAGATTATGGGAACACGATATGTGGTCGTATGAAGCACCTATTCAGGAAGAAGAACCTTTGGATGTTCATATTGAAGCACTTTGGAATAAATTAAAGTCTCACAGAGATTACCTGCTTAAATTAAAAGAACATTTTTCAGTAGATATATTTCTCAGTTATGGTTCAAATTCTGGTACTGCGGGTTTTGGGATTAAGCCAGGGGCATTAGAAATGTTTATTGAACTAAATATACCTTTTACGGTTTCCGTTATAATTGGTTAACCTTTTTCCTATGATGAGAACGGACGCATATTTCGGATAAGAGATGGTCAGACGGATCGAAGCAGATTGTTCAATTACTATCCCAACGGATGGGTGCAAAATAGAAATGACATAATTAGTATAATAATTTCAGTAGTTATAGGTAATACAATTAGTAATATTGTAAGTTCTGTATCTCATTCTTCATCTCATTCTATATCGTATAGTTCTCCAGATGATTCTTTAATTATTTTAGCAATGGGAGGCCGTGGTGAAGGTCTCGTAGATAAGGTTGCTAGGGAAAGAGGTTTGAATCGAAGAAAATTCGGGGATTATGTTGAAAAGCGTAAAGGTGATTATGACAGGCGTGGTAATGATAACTTTAATGAAGAAGAGATGCATGGATTAGCAGATGATTTTGAAAGCGAATATGGTAAAGGTAACAGTTGGAAAGATAGATTTAGAATAGTGCCCATTCCTGCTTGGTCTGGGGAAGCAGCGTTAAGTCCCGCAGCACCCGCTTTTGTGCCATTCCCAACAAAGGTATGGAATGATTGGATAAAAATTATGAATCCTTCTAATGTAGTTTATTAAGATTGCCAACATTCGAAAATAAACGAGTGCTAAAATATAAGAACTTGGAGGAAAGATAACATATGAGAGCTATTGATTTATTGCCAGAAGAATTAAAAATAAATTCTTTATCTAGAAAAGAAGTTATACTTTCGTATGATGATACACAAAAAGCAATAAATATCTTTAAAAAAAATAACTGGGTTATATTAAAATGGGAAGGTTGGGTTAAGTATTCTGAAGGCCAATATGACCGATCAGAAAAATTTAGAGGAATATCATATATACTTAAAGATAAAAAAGAAACCTGGGAATCTTATGTAAAAAGGTCCGCAAAACGCTGTCTCGAGACTATTAAAAAATCACAGCAAAAATGGGATATTAACCCAGAGTATCCTGATTCGATATTATTTTTTTGTTTAATTGCCGAAGAAAAACCGAAATCACAGGAAGACTTAAGTGATTACGAAGAAGAGTATTATTTTGCGTATTCAGCAACCTTACGTATCTTCGGCGACAGAATTGACAATTTTGATGAGATTAATAAAAACGTTGGGTTAATGCCCACCCACACACACAAAAAGGGTACACCAATTAATGTTAAAAGACCAGGTAAATTGTGGAACAGTGACATGTGGTCATATAAAATACCTGTTCCGGAAGAAGAACCTTTAGATGTCCATATACAGACATTATGGAATAAATTAAAACCACATAAGGAGTACTTGCTTAGCTTGAAGAAACATTTGAAGGTAGATGTGTTTCTCGGATACCGTTCAAATTCGGACACTGCTGGTTTTCGTATTGCCCCAAAGTCTTTAGAAATGTTTGCCGAATTAAATATTTCTTTTGAAGTTTCTGTTATTATTGCAGGAAGATATTAAGATAAACTCTTGACGGTAAGGAGGATAGGTATCTTAACATAGCAGGCTTTAACTATATTATGTTAAAAGACAAATTTAACTTTTTAAGAAAGCAGCTGAACTAGGTGTGAAAGTACTGTTATTGGTAACTTGTGATGCCTACGATGCGATGACTACGAACGGTCTTATGGGCCGGCAGTGATACCTGCTGGTGGGGAAATGTGCAATATTACGCAGGAAAGACAGCCAGTGGGGTTTATGGTGGCTGTGAAGCTATAGCGAACGATTATGGACTTAAAGATGCTTTAACAACTGTGGGAATGTCATTTGGTGATGGTTATAGTAAGGCTGTGCTTGCAAAAGATCCCCTTATTGTAGCTAAGAAACCGATAACAAAAGCCACTGCTCACTTTGTACCATTTGTTGGTAAAGGTTTGATTATCAAAGATGGGATTACTTTTTTTAGCGGCTTCAAGAAAGGTTGGAATGATTATGGAAGGTAATAAAAGCAAAAAAGTCACGTTATTGTCGCATATATTAATAGTGTTAATTATTTCATTTATATTAGGAATAGCTGAATCTCAGATATTATTGGATAAGCCCCTAAAATATTGTGAAAATATGACCTGCTATGCAGGTGGTTCTAAAAGGCTTATGACTTACGGGGCTTATTGATCTGAAAAAAACATGCTTCTAAAAGGAGAGTGGATTTTTCTGTCGAATTATTAATTGCATAATTCAGGGATCTTGTCGTATCAGGGATAATCAGAGTGATTTTCGTCAATCATAGTTTTATAATCAATTTTCAGCCGGGAGTATATTATGGATTATTTAAAAAACAAAAAGGTAGCTGTGAGCATTTTGATTGTAGGCCTGTTTGCCCTGGTCGGCGCAGCAGGTTATGCCCTGAAAAAACCTGCAAATGTAACCGGGCCGAGCAGTTCAGGTGAGGTTTACCAGGCTCAGTCCAACGTCGACGAGACTATTCCCACTGCCATTACCGGGGATGCGCCATCAATAGATGAAGATGGAGCAACCGCCGGAGTTCCAGCGGAAGAAAAGCCGGCAGTGGAACAAAAGCCCGCGCAAAGCACAGTTGTGACCGGCAATCTCTCCAACAACAAGAAGGGCTGGGGCTTAAAACGCAATGATACCCACCAGCAGCCGGAGATGTCTGCGTCTACCAGCGCCGGGCTTAGTAAATACGGCGCTTACTGGATTGGCAGCCCCGACGAAAAAACATTGTACCTGACCTTTGACGAGGGGTATGAAAACGGCTACACCTCCCGGATCCTGGATATACTCAAGGCTAATGACGTGAAGGCCGCTTTCTTTGTCACAGGACATTACTTGAAATCACAACCGGAACTGGTCAAACGCATGGTTGATGAAGGGCATATCGTGGGCAACCATACCGACAGCCACCCCAGCCTGCCTGGCATATCAGATGAGGAAATAAAAAAGGAACTCCAGGTTGTGGAGCAGGCTTACGAACAGCTTACCGGCAGGAAGGGTATGAGATACCTCCGCCCGCCCATGGGCGAGTACAGCGAGCGGACCCTCGCGGTAACCCGGGAACTGGGCTACCACAACATTTTTTGGAGCATGGCCTTTGTTGATTGGGTGCCCATGCCCGGCGGGCCGGACGAGGCTTACCAATCGGTAATGGACAACCTGCACAACGGCGCCCTGGTCCTGCTGCATGCGGTCTCCAAGGATAACACGGAGGCGCTGGACAAGATCCTTAAAGATACCAAAGCCCAGGGTTATATTTTTAAGACCCTGGATGACCTGGCCGGAAATTAACCGGCTCTCACGCGCAGAAAACAGGGCGGCAAACAGCCGCTCTTTTCTCATTTCTTAGGCGCCAATCGAGATGGTTCTCGCTGGAAACCTTCTCTTGCCGATATTTTTCTCTGATCGGAACTTTGGTTGTTGTAATATTATGCAGTCATCTGTATAATTATTAATATTACGTTTTGTGATTTAACGGGGGGAGAGCTTTTGTCAATCAAAATAAGTATTATCGGAGCCACGGGCTATACAGGCGCGGAACTGGTCAGGCTCCTGTCCGGGCACCCGGAAGCCGAACTGGTGGCTTTAACCACCCAAAGCTACGTGGATATGCCCTTCTGGGAGGTTTATCCGCATCTGTATAAATATAATCAGCTCATAGCTGAAAAAATGGATTTAGCCAGGCTCCTGGACCAATCGGATGTGTTATTTGTAGCCTTGCCGCACGGCCATGCCATGCCGGTCGCCTTGGAGGCGGCGCGCCGCGGCAAGGTCGTGATCGACCTTGGGGCAGACTTCCGCCTGAACGATTACCGTGTCTATGAAGAGTGGTACAAGGTTGAGCACGGAGCCAGGGAACTGCTCGGGACGGCAGTTTACGGCTTGCCCGAGGTGAACAGGGAGGCGGTCGGCAAGGCGTCTCTGGTGGCCAATCCAGGCTGCTATCCTACCAGCGCCATTTTGGCTCTGGCGCCCCTGCTGAAAAACAAACTGGTCAACCTGCGCAGTATCATTATAGACTCGAAATCAGGCGTTTCCGGAGCAGGCCGCGGGCTTTCCCTTGGTTCGCATTTTAGTGAGGTTAATCAGAATTTCAAGGCTTACAATGTGGCGATCCACCGTCATACACCGGAAATTGAGCAGGAACTGGGGAAAATAGCGGGTGAGGCTGTGACCGTATCATTTACCCCGCACCTTTTGCCGGTAACCAGAGGTATCTTAAGCACGGTTTACGCGGAGCTCGCCTCCCCCCTGCGGCAGGAAGAGATCCAGGAAATTTTCCTTGATTATTACCAGGATGAGTATTTTGTCCGTGTGTTGCCGAAAGGGATGCTGCCCCAGATAAAATGGGTGGCCGGAACCAACCACTGCGACCTTGGAGTCACGGTAGACACCCGCACCGGTCGGGTGGTGGTTATTTCCGCTATCGACAACCTGGTTAAGGGAGCCTCCGGCCAGGCGGTCCAAAACATGAACATCGTCTGCGGCCTGCCCGAATATACCGCCCTGGCCGGCCCCGCGCTTTATCCGTAGAGGCGCTGAAGCATTTAGAAACCCACACCGCTATCGCGGCGCCGGCCGGGAATGAAGATATGCCAATCAACAACATTGGCACGAGTGAACGCGCGCCTGCGTTGGGCTGGGATGCAAGCGGTGTCTTTTATTTTGGGTGGGCAAACATTTTTACCGGAGGTTTTTTAAAGTGGAAATAAAAGAGTCCAAGTTTGATTGGGTCCCCGGAGGGGTTACCGCGGCTTCCGGTTTTTCAGCCGGTACCGCTTTTGCCGCGATCAAGCAGGTTGACAAGAGGGATGTCGCGGTTATTTATTCTGTTGTCCCGGCTGCCGCCGCCGGGGTTTTTACCTTGAATAAGGTCAAGGCCGCCCCGGTGCTGGTGACCATGCGGAACCTGTCTACGGGTACCGCCCAGGCCGTGGTTGTCAACAGCGGCAACGCCAACGCCTGCAACGGCGAGCAGGGCTTGCGCGACGCGCAGGCTATGGCCGCCGTGACGGCAGAGGTCCTGGGCATACCGGCGGAAGCCGTTTTGGTGGCCTCAACCGGGGTCATTGGCCGCAAAATGCCGATGGAAAAAATCCTGCCGGGCATCCGCGCGGCTGCCGGCCAGGTTGCGCCGGAAAACGGTCCTCTGGCAGCCCAGGCTATCATGACCACCGATACCTTCCCCAAGGAAGCCGCGGTCCGGTTGGAATTGGGAGGTAAACAGGTCACCATTGGGGCTATGGCCAAGGGCTCCGGGATGATTCACCCGAATATGGCGACGATGCTATGCTTTATCACCACCGACGCCGCAGTAGCGCCCGGCTGCCTCAAACAAGCATTAAAATATGCCGCGGACCGGAGCTTCAACCTGGTCACCGTGGACGGGGATACCAGCACCAATGACATGGCGGTAATCCTGGCCAACGGCAGGGCCGGCAACGGGGTAATCCGGGAAGAGGATAGTGACTACGTCAACTTCCGGGAGGCTCTCACCGAAGTATGCGCCAGCCTGGCCAGGGACATAGCCAGGGACGGTGAGGGAGCGACCAAGTTGATTATTGTTGAGGTTTTAGGCGCCGCCACTGAAAAGGACGCCCGCCAGGCGGCCAAGGCGGTGGCTGGCTCAAGCCTGGTCAAGGCGGCGGTCTTCGGGCGGGACGCCAACTGGGGGAGGATCATCTGCGCCGCAGGTTACTCGGGGGCCGATTTTGACCCGGAAAAGGTTGATATCTTTCTGGGGGATGAGCAGGTGGCAAGGGATGGCGGCTCTATTGACTTCAGTGAAGAGCGCGCCCTGGAAATACTTAAAAAGGATACGGTCAAAATTACTTTAAACCTGAACTCCGGCGACTGCGGCGCCACCGCCTGGGGCTGCGACCTTTCCTACGATTACATTAAAATAAACGCAGACTATCGCACGTAAGATAAGTTTTTGGGGTCAGGCTTACTCAAGGGATAGATCTTAAGGGTCGGTCGTAGGGCGTAAGGCGTAAAACTCTTAGATGAACGTAATGGGGCGAGGGATATCTTAAAAAGGTCCCACAGGTGGCAGATATACTTACGGCTTACGTCTCAGCTCGAATAAATACAGGTGCGAATTCATTCGCACACGAGTCGTTGATAAAATTTGGTCCCAAATACTAGAGTAAATCATGCAAACTTGAGAACAGGTAAACTGACCCCGAAGGAATGCAGTATATACTACGCCTTACACCTGACCACAGAGGAATGCACTATAGAATTACGCCCTACGCCCGACCACAGAGGAATGCACTATAAGCACGGCATCTACAACGGCCTGCATCTAAATATTGGGGGGGGGGTAAATCGTGACTACTGCCCAGGATAGAGCTAAAATACTGGTGGAGGCCTTGCCTTACATCAAGAAATTTTACGGTAAAACCATTGTCGTCAAATACGGTGGTCACGCCATGCTGTCGCAGGACCTTAAAGAAGCAGTCTTTACCGACATGGTACTGATGAAGTATGTGGGTATGCATCCGGTAATAGTACACGGGGGCGGGCCCGACATCACCGCTATGCTCCAAAGGATTGGGAAAAGGTCCCACTTTGTAGGAGGCTTAAGGGTGACTGACAAGGAAACCATGGAGATTGCGGAGATGGTCCTGATCGGTAAAATCAACAAAGAAATTGTCGCCCAGATTAACCGCATCGGAGGCCGGGCCGTGGGCCTGTCCGGCCAGGACGACGGGCTCTTTGAAGCAGTTAAAAAGTACCGTATCGTACGTACTCCCGAAGGCGCCGAAGAACTGGCCGACATCGGCTTTGTGGGAGACATCAGCAAGGTTAATCCCGAAATTGTAACGGCGATTATCGAGAGGGGCTGTATACCGGTGGTATCACCTGTGGCTGTGGGAGCAGGCGGGGAAAGCTACAATATCAACGCCGACCACGCCGCCGGGAGGTTGGCTGCCGCGCTCGGCTCCGATAAATTGATTATACTTACCGATGTGGAGGGGATCATGGCCGACCGCAGCGACCCCAACTCACTCATTTCATCCATACGTGCTGATGAAATTGCCCTGTTAATTGATAAGGGCGTCATCGACGGAGGCATGATCCCCAAGGTCGAATGCTGCCTGGACGCCCTGGCCAGTGGAGTGCAGACGACCCACATCCTGGACGGCAGAGTCCCTCACTCAATCCTGTTAGAAATTTTTACAGACAAAGGTATTGGAACCATGGTGGAGAAGTAGAAATGGACGTGGGACGTGAGACATGGGACGTGAGGATTTTGGCGGAATTTTATTTACACAGAGTAAGTTATGTCTTAAGTCGTAATTTGATAACAGAGAAGTAGCAAGCTGAAATAAGAATAAGCATCTTGTCGTGGGATCTGAAAGGAATGCAGTATATACCCACGTCCCACGACTCACGACTAACAACTGGGGGGGTTATTCATGAACACGAAGGAAATTATTGAACTCAGCGAAAAATATCTGATGAAAAATGTCGGGCGTATTGCCCTGGCCCCGGTGCGGGGTGAAGGAGCGCGCCTGTGGGATGCGGACGGTTTGGAATACCTGGATTTCGTCAGCGGTATTGCCGTAAACTCACTCGGCCACTGCCCGCAGTCCGTGGCTGACGCGATCAGTTGGCAGTCTCACCAGTTGATGCACTGCTCCAACCTCTACTACATAGAGCCGCAGGCTCTGCTGGCCAAGCTTCTGGTAGAAAATTCCGACCTGGACAAGGCTTTCTTCTGCAACAGCGGCGCCGAGGCCAATGAGGCCGCCATCAAGCTGGCCCGCAAATACGCCAGGTTGAACTACGGCGAAGAGAAGTTTGAGATCATCACAGCTTTAAACTCCTTTCACGGCAGGACCCTGGCAACAGTTACCGCGACGGGGCAGCCGAAATACCAAAAGGGTTTTGAGCCGCTGCCGGGCGGGTTTAAATATGTACCCTTTAACGACCTGGGCGCTCTGGAGGAGGCCATAGGCCCCTCAACCTGCGCGGTTATGCTGGAGCCGATTCAGGGTGAGGGCGGGGTCAATGTGCCTGCGCCTGAATACCTGGAAGGGGTTGCCGGGCTCTGTCAGGAACACGGGGCGCTGTTGATCTTTGATGAGGTCCAGTGCGGTCTGGGCCGGACCGGCAGCTTCTTTGCCTATGAACATTACGGGGTGGCGCCGGATATTCTCACGCTGGCCAAGGCTCTGGGCGGAGGTTTTCCGATTGGCGCCACGCTGGCTAAAGAGAAGGTTGCCGCAGCCTTTCAACCAGGCGACCACGCCTCCACTTTCGGCGGCAACCCGCTGGCCTGTGTCGCGGCCCTGGCCGCCATGCAGGAGCTGCTTTACGGCGGGGTCCTGGAAAACGCCATTTCCGTTGGAGAATACTTCTATGAACAGCTAAAAGGACTGGCCGCCAAATACGATTATGTGAAGGATGTCAGGGGCATGGGCCTGCTGCTCGGGATGGAACTGTCGGTCAAGGGTAAGCCGTTGGTAGAAGGCTGCCATACAAGAGGACTTTTGATTAACTGCGTGAATGATTACGTTCTCCGCTTTATTCCTCCCCTGACCATTAATACGTCGGATGTAGACCTGGCGGTCGGAATTCTCGATGAGGTAATGGCAGAATTAAAAACTGAATAAATATAAACTGTTGAAATGGCGCCTGCATCGCTGGTGTTTTCAATGATGCGTGGCGCCGCCGGCGGTATAGGCGACTATTCGAAATATAAGTGACAGCGTCCGATAGTGAAAGGTGAGCTGTTTAGTCGATATACGACGGATTAATTGTCCTGCATTTCAATGTGCGGCCGGTCTGTACTTGCGGCAGGGATGTCTCTTGAAACCATAGTAACCTAAACGTGGCAATACGTTTAGGTTACTTAAGAAAGAAGGTATTTAGATTGCTATCTGTAGGAATGGATATGAAAGGCCGGGATTTTTTGAACCTGCAGGATTATACGCCGGGGGAGATAGGCGCTTTACTTGAATTGGCCGAAGAGCTAAAGGAAAAGCAAAAGAGTAACGTGCCTCACCCTTACTTGCAGGGGAAAACCCTGGGGATGATTTTTCAAAAATCCTCCACCCGTACCCGGGTTTCCTTTGAGGTGGCCATGTACCAATTGGGAGGGTACCCCCTATTCTTAAACGCCGGCGACCTGCAGTTGAACCGGGGTGAATCCATCGCCGATACCGCCCGGACACTATCCCGCTACCTGGATGGAATAATGATCCGCACCTACTCTCATGCGGACGTCGAGGAACTGGCCAAGTATGCCGCCATACCTGTGATTAACGGTCTCACCGACCTGAACCATCCCTGCCAGATCATGGCTGACCTGATGACCGTCAAGGAGCATAAAGGGCAACTGGCCGGGCTCAAACTGGCCTATGTGGGGGATGGCAACAATATCTGCCATTCTTTGCTTTTTGGCTGCGCCAAGGTTGGTATGAGTATCAGTGTAGCTTCTCCCAAAGATTACTGGCCGCAGGAGCAAATCGTAAACCAGGCCAGACAGGACGCACTGTCGGCCGGGGCCGCGGTTAGAATAACCACTGACCCGGTTGAAGCGGTGTCCGGGGCGGACGTAGTGGTGACCGATGTTTGGGCCAGCATGGGGCAAGAGGTTGAAAAGGCCGAACGCGTTGCAGTCTTTGCGCCCTATCAGGTCAACCGGAAGCTGGTTGCGCACGCCAAGCCCGACTATATTTTCCTCCATTGCCTGCCGGCCCACCGGGGCGAAGAGGTTGTGGAGGAAGTTATTGACGGATCTCACTCGGTCGTCTGGGACGAGGCTGAAAACCGCCTGCATGTTCAGAAAGCGGTGCTGGCAGCCCTGCTCTAAAGACATCTGTCCTGCTCGACGCGAAACCAGCAGAAAAGCAACCTGGCAATGTGGGCACGATCGTACTTGCACGAAAAGGCTTGACTTGCGGGTCTGGGGTTATCCTCCGCTCGTTCCGGATAACCCCAGACCCACTACCCCAGAGGCTTTTCGAGAACCATTGCAATAAGTTTAATTCTAAAAGGATAAGGAGATGTTGTTTGAATGTCTAAAGTAGTGCTGGCCTATTCGGGGGGCCTGGATACGTCCATCATCATACCGTGGTTAAAGGAGAACTATGGCTACGAGGTTATTGCCATGGCTGCCGACCTCGGCCAGGGGGAAGAGCTTGCCCCATTGCGCGAGAAAGCCATTAAAACCGGAGCCAGTAAGATATACATCGAGGATGTGCAGCGGGAGTTCGTCGAGGACTATATTTACCCCACCTTAAAGGCGGGCGCGGTATACGAGGGCAAGTACCTGCTGGGGACTTCCATGGCCCGGCCGCTGATAGCCAAAAAACTCGTTGAAATCGCCAGGAAGGAGGGGGCCGAGGCCATAGCCCACGGCGCCACCGGCAAGGGCAACGACCAGGTCCGCTTCGAGCTGGCGGTGAAGGCATTGGCTCCCGATTTGAAGGTGATCGCGCCCTGGCGGGAATGGGATATCCGTTCCAGGGAAGACGCTGTCGACTATGCCGGCGCCAGGGGCATCCCAGTCCCGGTCACCAAAGCCCGCCCCTACAGCATGGACCGCAACCTGTGGCACTTAAGTCACGAGGGGGCGGACCTGGAGGATCCCTGGAACGAGCCGCAGGATGATATGCTGGTCCTGATTACGCCGCCCCATAGAGCACCGGATAAACCAACCTACGTCACGCTCGATTTTGAGCAGGGGATTCCCGTCAAGTTGGACGGTGAGACTCTCGACCCCGTAGCCCTGATCCAGAAGCTGAACGAAGTTGCCGGGGCCAACGGCGTGGGTATCGTCGACATGGTGGAAAATCGCCTGGTGGGGATGAAGTCGCGCGGTATTTATGAAACCCCGGCTGGTACGGTGCTTTTTGCAGCCCACCGCGAAATGGAGCTTTTGACACTGGACCGGGCGACCCTGCACTTTAAGGAAGGTGTCGCTTTACGTTACGCCGAGCTGGTGTACGACGGGGTATGGTTCGCCCCGCTCAGGGAAGCCCTGGATGCCTTTGTAGACAGCACCCAGCGGACGGTCACCGGTACCGTGGTGATGAAGCTGTATAAAGGGAACTGCTCGCCGGCCGGCGCCAGGTCTCCCTACTCTCTCTACGACCAGGAGCTTTCCACCTTCAGCCGCGACGAGATTTACAACCAGCGGGATGCGGAAGGCTTCATCAACCTGTTCGGCCTGCCCTTGAAAGTCCGCGCCATGATGGAGCAGAAGGCGGGCTTAAGGTAGGCCCTGAACTTAATGTCATACTGTTACAACCGAAAATTGGTTCAGTTAACAGTTGGCGCCGCCCAAAACGGCGCCAACTTTCTCTGTCACGCCTATCTCAAAAGTATGTTCGAAATGACCCGATTTTGCAGGTCTGGGGTTAAAATTAGCCGTAGGCCGTAAGGCGTAAAACATAATAGCAAGGGATCATCCCCCTACCTTTTTTAATAACCTTACGCCCTACCCTGACCGGTAAGAAATGCAGTATCAGCCTGCACCTGGATGCGTTCCTTAGCGCGTGCGTTGCATGCAGAAAAGCTTGAATAGCGCGTAGCTGCCGGGTGGCTGTCTGTAGATGCGGTTGGCATGATGTTATAGTTGCTGAAATGTAGAATTGCGAAGAGAGCGGAGGAAAACCCCGTACCCACTGCCCCAGAGGCTTTTTCTGAATCATTCTACAATCACCTTTTTCTTAACCCGAATTTAAGCTTGGCTTAACATTGCCATGGTTGTCTCTTGAACTGCTTCGTATACAATATAATTAATTTCTGTACTTTTAAGGAGGAGGATTTTGGTATATGATTATATGAGGTAATGTAGTGACAAGAGGTAATCTAATTGAGGAAGCTGACTGTGACCTTCGTATGTGAAAACAGGCATGATGTGGAGAGCGTTACGGTAGACCTGACGCGCCGGGGCGATTTGACCAATGATGAGATTTGGGAACTGCAGACCAAGGGCTGCCAGTGTAAGAAATGCGGCAGTAAAAATTTTATCTACCGCACCCGGTACAAATAGATATCATTGACTTTCCAAGATTTAGGTGTTATGATGAATGCATTCCGTTGAAGTGCTCCAAATATTTGCGACAGGAAGGAGGAAAGTGATGACAGGTGAGTTAATCAACGAAATCCTGGCCGGTATAGGCCTGGAGCTGTTGGAGGAAGACACCCGGCAGGGCAATGCCGGCCGCGAAATCCCGGTTAGCCAAAAGTAAGAGGAGGTAGGTGAGTGAAATTGCCTTCCTCTTTCTTATTTTTGTTTATAGTTGCATAAAAACCAGGACATGTTAAAATTAGATAAAAACTTACATTGAGGTGAAAAAGAATGGAAGAACAGGAGAGAATTGAAGGCCAGGAGTTCACGGAGGACCATCCTTACCGCAACAACAAAGGCTTAAAGATTTTTATTCTCGTGCTTACCATAGCTGTTTTTGTCATTCCTGTCTTTGTAGTGTTAAACATGCTCAAAGGTAGACCACCTTTTATGTTTTTCTAGAAGGAGCGCGGTATATGACCAAACTTTGGGGAGGTCGTTTCCAGAAGGAGACCGACCACCTGGTAGAGGATTTTCATTCATCTATTTCATTTGACCAGAGGCTTTATCAATATGATATCAAGGGCAGCATAGCCCACGCCCGGATGCTCGGCAGGTGCGGCATTATTACTGAAGAGGAGGCCGGCGCTATTGTATGCGGGCTGGAAGAGGTGCTTGCTGAAATAAAAGCCAGCCAGGTGGAGTTTTCGGTTGAGGCTGAGGATATCCACATGAACGTTGAGCAGCTCTTGACGGCCAAAATCGGCGACCTTGGGAAAAAGCTGCATACCGCCCGCAGCAGAAACGACCAGGTGGCGCTGGACATCCGGATGTACCTCAAGGACGAGATCGACCAGGTCAGCGGGTTGTTGCGCCAGCTGCAGGAAGCCCTGCTGGACCTGGCTGAAAGGCACCTGGGCGTCTTAATGCCGGGCTACACCCACCTGCAGCGCGCCCAACCCGTTACCCTGGCCCATCACCTCCTGGCCTACTGCCAGATGTTTGGCCGGGACGAGGGCCGGCTGGCCGACTGCCGCCGCAGAACCGACGTAATGCCCCTGGGCGCAGGAGCCCTGGCCGGGACCACTTTTCCGCTCGACCGGCAATATGTGGCTGAACAGCTCGGCTTTGCGGCCATCACCCAGAACAGCCTGGACGCCGTCAGCGACCGTGACTTCGCGGTTGAGTTTACCGCGGCCGCGTCCCTGGTGATGGTACACCTGAGCCGTTTTTGTGAGGAGATTATACTCTGGGCCTCAGCTGAATTCGCCTTTATTGAACTGGATGACGCGTTCAGCACCGGCAGCAGCATGATGCCCCAGAAAAAGAACCCGGATGTTGCGGAACTGATCCGGGGCAAATCCGGGCGGGTGTTTGGGAACCTGCAGGCTTTGCTGACCATGCTGAAAGGGCTGCCCCTGGCCTACAACAAAGACATGCAGGAGGATAAAGAGGCTCTGTTCGACGCGGTGGACACCGTCAAAAAATGTCTCCTGGTTTTCAGGCCCATGCTTGAAACCATGCGGGTCAAAGAGGATAATATGCAAGCCGCGGCAAGCAAGGGTTTTACCAATGCCACCGACCTGGCCGATTACCTGGTGCGCCGGGGATTGCCTTTCCGGGAAGCCCACGAGGTAGCGGGCAAACTTGTGTTTCACTGTTTGCAGCAAAAAATTACCCTTGACCAGTTAAGCCTTGATGATTACAGTAAATTTTCCACTCTGGTGGAGGAGGGCGTGTATGACGCCATCAGCCTCAAAAGGTGTGTGGATGCCCGGCGGGTGCCGGGCGGTCCCGCTTTGGAAGCCGTGCGGGAAGCCATCGCCAAAGCCAGGCAGCGGTTGGCGGCGAGTAAATAAAACAACTGCGCCCGTATAAAGAAGTCAAAGTCGCCCTGAAGGCGACTTTGCTGATCCATGCAGTGGCCGGCATACTAAAACAATTCTTGTTTCATTCGGCGCTATTTTTCTTCTTTCTTTTCCTTTTCCTTTTCCTTTTCCGCGTAAGGAACGCCTGGATATATACCTGGAGATAAACCGGGAGCAATGCCTGGCGGGGAAATGGGTACCCATGGGGGTAAGGTTGCTCCGGGGCCGGCCGGTGGAAGAATACCGGGGATCGGGCCTACGCCAACGCCAGGGCAGGGAATGCCGGGGATCGGCCCTACGCCAACGCCAGGACAGGGAATGCCAGGTCCCATGCCCATATCAGGGCAGGGCACGCCAGGACCCATGCCCATGCCGGGCCCCATACCTATACCAGGACCCATGCCCATACCGGGTCCCATGCTGGGGCAGGGCATGCCGGGGGATACCGGCGTACACATATCACTGTATGCACAAAGTATATTATGGTAAACCATAGCTTCTTGCAGTTCACCGCTCATAAAGCGCAGCAGCTTTTTTCTTACCAACTCGTTTGGAGCTACCATGGCCAGCTGTGCCGCCATGCAGATTTGCCGAAGTTCCACGTTAAGCAGTTGACATATCTGATCCATAAACAGGTTTTCCTGCATGATTTTTCAAACCTCCTTTACTCATGTCTACTTTTTGTCAGTTTGTTCTCCTTCGCCATAAAACAGCGGCGGGCCGCCGGGGGGATTTACCATGTGACCCGGATC
This sequence comes from Pelotomaculum sp. FP, assembly GCF_004369245.1. Taxonomy (NCBI): domain Bacteria; kingdom Bacillati; phylum Bacillota; class Clostridia; order Eubacteriales; family Desulfotomaculaceae; genus Pelotomaculum; species Pelotomaculum sp. FP. The sequence continues at coordinate 16,261 of NZ_QFGB01000036.1, forward strand.
GCCCATTCCTGGAACGATAGAGGCACAGCCAAACTCTCCTGCCAGTTCACATAATCTTTGCACCTTCATGGCTTCCTCGGCAGCCGATTGGGCAAACATTTGCCTGAGGCAGGAACTTGGCGCGGTCTGGGCAAGCTGGGTATAGACGGGTATCTCCATTTGTTCACTCTGTATGAGCCTTTTTAGAATTTCACAGGGGTCACGTGGACACATCATATCGTCCATCATGCCGCCGGTCATGCCTCCAACAAGACCTTCTTTACTCGCATCCATAGGAACTCCTCCCAATACTAATTTGCTATATATATATGAATAAAGAATAAATGTGGTTACCTTCCCCTCTGAAGCTAAATTTTACAAACGCTATGTTTACAGGGTATACGCCGTCAAAGAAAAAATTCTTGACACATATTTGGGTTTTATGTATACTGGATAACAAATTCAATTTGGTAAAGGCTGTGAAGGGGACCAAGGCTTAGTATCATGGCGGCAGAGAGCTGGGGTAGCTGAAAACCGGCGCTTATGTGCAAGGCTTACACATCACCCTGGAGCCGCCGGCTGAAAGAATTTAGTAAGCTGGGCCGGGTTGGCGCCCGTTAAAAAAGCCGTGCTTGTTAAGCACATCAAGAGGCCTTCGCCTTTGGCGGAGGCAAGCAGGGTGGTACCGCGCGGGTTATAAGCCCCTCGTCCCTGGCAGTATATTCAAGCTGCCGGGAGAGGGGTTGTTTTATTTCTTTAATAACTTTAATATTAGAGAGAAATATCAACATGTTTAAACATAATTAATTCATCTGGGGGAGTGGATACCATGATAATTTACCTTAACGGCGAGTTTGTACCAGAGGAGCGGGCTGTAGTTTCGGTCTTTGACCACGGGCTTTTATATGGTGACGGGGTGTTTGAAGGGATCCGCGCCTACCATGGCCGGGTCTTTAAACTGGGTGATCACCTGGACCGGCTTTACGACGGGGCCAAGGCTATTGCCTTGGAAATACCTGTGGCCAAGGAGGAAATGCAGGAGATCGTGCTTGAGACACTGCGGCGCAACGATTTGCGTGACGCCTACATCCGCCTGGTGGTGACCAGGGGTGTCGGCGACCTGGGTCTCGATCCCCGCAAATGCTCCAAAGCCTTTGTTTTCTGTATAGCTGCTTCTATTACACTGTATCCCGAAGAGCTATATGAAAAAGGGCTGTCGGTGATCACTGTGGCAACCCGTCGCAATATCCCTACCGCCTGTATTCCCCGTGTCAAATCGTTAAACTACCTGAACAACATCTACGCCAAGATAGAAGCTGCCCGGTCCGGCGCGCCTGAGGCCATTATGCTGAACCAGGAGGGTTACGTGGCCGAAGCAACGGGAGATAATATTTTCCTGGTCAAAAAGGGCGCTCTTATTACCCCGGCGCTCCATGTGGGACTCCTGGAAGGCATTACCCGCAATACGGTAATGGACCTGGCCAGGGAGCGAAACATATCGGTTGAAGAAAAAGTGTTTACTCTTTATGATGTTTACACTGCCGACGAGGTCTTCTTAACCGGTACCGCCGCCGAGATTATTCCAACCGTCCAGGTTGACGGGCGACTTATTGGAGACGGACAGCCGGGACCCATGACTAGGGAATTAAGGACTGCTTTTCACGAACTGACCAAGGTGGACGGTCCCCTGATTTATCAGGAGAAGGCTGAATGCGGCTGCTGCGCGAAATAATAATATGAAATAATTTAAAACGGGGCTATCGGCCGGCCGCGTTCCGGCCTTTTTTATTACTTATACTGACTTTGTACTACGACTGATGACCGGGAGGATTAACTGTGGGTGGAGTGAAATTATCCGGGGCGGAGATCCTGTTAAAAAGCTTGCAGGCTGAAGGTGTGGATACCATATTCGGCTACCCCGGCGGCCAGGCCCTGCCAATTTATGACGCGCTTTACGATTCCGACATCAGGCACATCCTGACCAGGCATGAGCAGGGGGCCGCCCATGCGGCCGACGGCTATGCCCGCGCCACCGGAAGGCCAGGTGTGTGTCTGGCCACTTCAGGCCCCGGCGCCACCAACCTGGTGACCGGCATAGCCAATGCCTACATGGATTCGGTACCGATGGTGGCTATTACCGGACAGGTTTCCCGCGCTCTTTTAGGCCGGGATTCTTTTCAAGAAGCAGATATCATCGGTATCACCCTGCCCATTACCAAGCACAGCTACCTGGTGGAGGACCCGTCCGAACTGGCCCGGGTTGTCAAGGAGGCGTTTCATGTCGCCACCACCGGCAGGCCTGGTCCGGTGCTGATCGATATGCCCAAGGACGTTTCTTCCGGAATGTTTGATTATGAAGCGTCCGGTGAACTTCAGCTGCCTGGCTACAGTCCGGTAAAAGACGGGGAGCCCGGCCGGGTGCTGGAGGCGGCCAGGGCTATTGCGGCATCAAAGCGCCCGGTTATTTACGCCGGTGGCGGCGTGGTTATCTCCGGGGCTCATAATGAGCTTTTGCAGTTGGCTGAACTGCTGATGGCGCCGGTCTGCACCACCCTTCTGGGAATGGACGGCTTTCCGGGCAACCACCCGCTTTCCCTCGGTATGCTGGGTATGCACGGGACCAAGTACGCCAACTTTGCCGTCTGTGAGTGCGACCTCCTGATTGCCGTGGGCGCACGTTTTAACGACCGTGTAACCGGTAAATTGGAGACTTTCGCCCCGGAGGCCAAGATCATCCATATTGACATAGACCCGGCTGAAATTGGGAAGAATGTGCGGGTGGATATTCCCATCGTGGGGGACGTGAAGAGAGTTTTGAAACAGCTTCTGGCAGTCCTCCAGCCCGGACTGGGCGAGGCCTGGCGGGACAGGATCCAGGCCTGGAAGAAAGAATATCCCTTAAGCTACTGTGATAATGGAAGGCTGAAGCCGCAGTCGATCATCAAGGAAATTTACAACCTTACCGGAGGCGCCGCCCGGGTGACGACCGAGGTGGGACAGCATCAGATGTGGACGGCCCAGTATTACACTTTTACCAAGCCTCGTTCTTTCATTACCTCCGGGGGCTTTGGCACCATGGGGTTCGGCTTGCCTGCCGCCATCGGCGTCCAGGTGGGCTGCCCGGATGACGTGGTCTTTGATATTGCCGGCGACGGCAGCATCCAGATGAATATCCAGGAAATGTGTACGGCGGTAAATTACGAACTGCCGGTCAATGTCGCTATCCTGGACAATGGAGTCCTGGGTATGGTTAGGCAGTGGCAGGAACTCTTCTACAACCGCCGCTATTCCCAGACAGAGCTGTCCAACCCGGACTTTGTCAAATTGGCTGAGGCCTACGGAGCTGAAGGGATCAGGGTAACCAAACCGGCCGAGGTGGCCCCGGCCTTAGAACAGGCCATCCGCTCCAGCAAACCGGTGATGATAGATTTCATCGTGGACAGGGAAGAAAACGTACTCCCCATGGTACCACCTGGGGGGTCAATCGGCAAAATGCTAGGCTAATGAGACGTGAGACGTTAGTGACATATTATAAAAGTCGTAGGCCGTAAGGCGTAGGGCGTAAAGGGCAACAGTGGTAACTTTGGTGATTCGTATGGATGGTGGAATAATATTGAAATCCAGTGTTAAGTAAAGGGATATAAGAATAACTTAACCTGCGATTTATACTCAACGCCCTGCGGCCTACAGTTTATGACTTGAAGGTATGAGGCTATGGTGTTAGGGGTAAACGGTCGCTGCCCGGGACACATTTTCAGCCGCAACCAGCTTTAACTACGCCTGACGACTTACGCCCTACGCCCTGTTTGAGTTAAGGCGCAAGCATCTCTGGTTAAAAAAGTTTTAATATATCTAGTGCTATAGGGGGGAGTCAGATGAGGCACACCCTGGCGGTGACAGTGGAAAATAACACGGGTGTATTGACCCGGGTGGCCGGTCTTTTCAGCAGGCGGGGTTTTAACATTGACAGCCTGGCGGTTGGCAGGACAGAAAACCCGCGCATTTCGAGAATGACTATCATTGTGGAGGGCGACGACCAGGTCGTTGAGCAGGTCGCCAAGCAGCTGCACAAACTGGTAGACGTTATTAAAATCAGTGACATCACGCGCAGCCCCTATGTTGACCGGGAACTGGTGCTGATCAAGGTGAACGCCGAACCTGCGTCCCGTGCCGAAATCATGCAGCTGGTGGACATTTTCCGGGCGCGCATCGTCGACGTGGGACCTAAAACCCTCACTGTCGAGGTAACCGGAGACGAAGGTAAAATTGACGCTTTTGAACAATCATTGCGCCCATTTGGGATCAAGGAACTGGTCCGTACGGGTAAAATCGCTATGCTGCGAGGCATAAAGACCAGTTCTAAAAATAACAGCCACAAAGAGGAGGATACCAACTAATGGTAAAAGTCTATTATGACGAGGATGCGGATCTCAGTTTGCTAAGGGGTAAAAAAGTTGCTGTTATGGGTTACGGCAGCCAGGGGCATGCCCAAGCCCAGAACCTCAAGGATAGTGGTGTAGAGGTCATCGTCGGCCTGCGCAAGGGCCGGCCCAGCTGGCAGCAGGCCGAGGCGGACGGGCTGAAAGTTATGACCGTGCCCGAAGCGGCGGAACAGGCGGATATCATCCAGATCCTTCTGCCGGACGAAATGCAGGCCAGGATTTACCGGGAGCAGATCGCGCCTTATCTCAAAGAAGGCAACGCCTTGATGTTTTCCCACGGTTTTAACATCCACTTTGACCAGATTGTACCGCCGGACAATATAGACGTGTTCATGGTAGCGCCCAAGGGACCGGGCCACATGGTTCGCCGCATGTATGTGGAAGGAAAAGGAGTTCCTTCTTTGGTTGCGGTTTACCAGGATTATACGGGCAAAGCCAAAGACCTCGGCCTGGCCTATGCCAAGGGTATCGGGGGAACAAGGGCAGGTGTGTTTGAGACCACTTTTAAGGAAGAAACCGAGACCGACCTTTTCGGCGAGCAGGCCGTGCTGTGCGGCGGTGTCACCGCCCTGATGAAAGCCGGTTTCGACACCCTGGTAGAGGCGGGCTATGCTCCTGAAATGGCTTATTTCGAGTGCATTCACGAGATGAAATTAATCGTTGATTTGATTAACGAGGGCGGCCTTAGCCAGATGCGCTATTCAATCAGCAACACTGCCGAATACGGCGACTATATGACCGGCTCGCGCCTGATCACTGAAGAAACCCGCAAGGAAATGAAAAAAGTCCTGTCCGAAATTCAAAACGGCGTGTTTGCCAAGAATTGGATCCAGGAGAACCAGGCCGGCTGTCCGTCCTTTAAAGCAATTGCCAGACAGGAGAAAGAGCTCCTGGTCGAAAAAGTCGGAGCCAGACTCCGCTCAATGATGTCCTGGCTGAAAAAGTAGCAGGTATTTGGGGATGAAGTCGTAGGCCGTAAGGCGTAAGGTGTAAAATGCAGACGCGTGAGCTTTGCAACGACCATATTGATGTAGGTGCGAATTCATTTGCACAGACCTAAGAGGAATGCAGAATAACTACGCCCTACGACTTATGCCTTACGACAGTGTTTATGACTTACGAATGCGACTGGCTATACAATCATTCCTAGGATGAAAATATAAATTTGTATTTTGGGGGGGGTGTTGGCTATGGAAATCACTGTGGCGGAGGCGCTGGTTCGCTGCCTGGAACAGGAAGGCGTCGAAATGGTTTTCGGTTATCCGGGGGGAGCAATCCTGCCCGTATACGACGCCTTGAACAATACATCTATTAAGCACGTCCTGGTACGGCACGAACAGGGGGCTGCTCATGCTGCGGACGGGTATGCCCGTGTCACCGGCAAGGTTGGGGTCTGTATGGCCACATCCGGACCCGGCGCCACCAACCTGATTACCGGTATCGCCAACGCCTATATGGACTCAGTCCCCATGGTGGTAATCACAGGCCAGGTAGCGACCACCCAGGTGGGTACGGACGCTTTCCAGGAGGTGGACATAACCGGCATCACCCTGCCTATAACCAAACATAATTATTTGGTGAAAGAACCGGAACAGCTGCCGGCTATCGTCAAAAAGGCCTTCCATATCGCGTCCACCGGACGTCCGGGACCGGTACTGATCGACCTGCCTAAAGACGTGGCAGAATCCAGAATTAAATTCAAGTATCCCAAAACCGTCGAACTGTCCGGCTATAAGCCCACCTACAAGGGACACCCCTCGATGGTCCAGCAGGCGGCCAGGATGATCATGGAGTCTGAGCGCCCGGTTATATATGCCGGCGGAGGGATCAGGATCTCCAACGCCGCTCCGGAACTGCTGCAGCTCGCGGAAACCATCTCCGCCCCGGTGACCCATACGCTGATGGGCCTTGGTTGTTTTCCTGGCAACCATCCCCTCTTCCTGGGCATGCTGGGCCTGCACGGAACACGCCATGCCAACCAGGCGGTAACAGAGTGCGACTGCCTGATTGCCGTGGGAGCCCGTTTTGACGACCGGGTGGTAGCCAAGATAAGCGGGTTTGCGCCAACAGCCAGGATTATCCATGTTGATATAGACCCGGCTGAAATCGGCAAGAACGTCCGTATTCACCTGCCCATTGTAGGGGATGTCAAAAATGTCCTGCGGGCGATCCTGCCGCTTTTGGAGATTAAGGACAACACCCCCTGGGTCGAGCGTGTCCAGGAATTGAAAAGGAAATACCCTTTGCAGTACAGTCGCGACGGCCTTTTGAAACCACAATTTGTTCTTGAAAAGTTGAATGAACTAAAAGATGACAGCGCCATAGTCGTTACCGATGTGGGGCAGCACCAGATGTGGGCGGCACAGTACCTCCGCTTTAAGGAGCCGCGCAGCTTTTTGTCTTCAGGCGGCCTGGGCGCCATGGGCTATTGCCTGCCGGCGGCGGTCGGCGCCAAGCTGGGCGCCCCGGACAAGGATGTCATTGTGGTGATCGGTGATGGCGGCTTCCAGATGACCATGCAGGAACTGGGGACAGCAGCCGAACAACGGCTTAACCTGAAAATTTTCATCCTCAACAACCACAGATTGGGTATGGTGCGTCAACTGCAGGAGTTTTACTGCGACAAAAGGTATATTGCCGTGGACCTGCAATTCAATCCCGATTTTGCCGAACTTGCCAAAATCTACGGGATGGAAGGCTACACCGTTAACACGGAGGAACAGCTGGAAGCAATCCTGCCACAGGTTCTGGCATCTCCTGCTCCGGTAATTATTAACTGCATGATTGACCCGAATGAAAACGTCATGCCAATGGTCTTAAGCGGTTCGACCATCAGTGAAGCAATAGACTAAAGCTATACTAAGTGAATCTCGTATCCGCAAGAAACAGTTACAGACTCAAAAAATATATGTAAGCGAAAAAGCATTGGCGTAAGGCGTAGGGCGTAAGGCGTAAAGTTGCTTGATGGGTTATCTCTCAAGATATGTGCAGATTATCCAAAGACCCGGATGGAATGCAGGATATAATACGCCCTACGCCCTACGCCTTACGACGCTATAAATATGGTTGCTAGAAAACAATAACAGCTAATCCGTATATACAGGTCGGATGTTCGACGATAGATGACGGAATATGGAGGTTTTATGAGTCAGCGAGTCTACATTTTTGACACCACCTTAAGAGACGGAGAACAATCTCCGGGGGTCAGCCTCAATATTGGTGAAAAAATTCAGATAGCCAGGCAGTTGGCCAGGCTTGGGGTCGACATCATCGAGGCCGGCTTTCCCATTTCCTCGCCAGGTGACTTTGAGGCGGTCCGTGCCGTAGCGCGTGAAGTAAAGGGTGTGACGGTAGCCGGCCTGGCCAGAGCCAACTTCCAGGATATTGACCGGGCCTGGGAAGCGGTTCGCCACGCCGAACAGGCGCGCATACATACTTTTATCGCCACTTCGGATATACACATGCAGCATAAGCTGCGCATGAGCCGGGAGCAGGTGCTGGAAGCGGCCGTGGCCGCGGTTAAGCGCGCCAAAGGCTTTACGGGCGACGTTGAGTTTTCGGCGGAGGACGCGTCCCGTACCGAACCCGCTTTTTTATTCCAGGTCATTGCCGCCGCCATTGAGGCCGGGGCCACGGTGATCAATATACCGGACACCGTCGGCTATGCCGTCCCCGGAGAGTGGGGCAGCTTTATCGAGACCATCTGCCGCGAGGTTCCCGGCATTGACCGGGTGACCGTCAGCGTGCACTGCCACAACGACCTGGGGTTGGCTGTCGCAAATTCTTTGGCGGCTGTCTTAAACGGCGCCAGGCAGGTGGAAGGAGCGATTAACGGCATTGGTGAGAGGGCCGGCAACGCCGCGCTGGAGGAAGTGGTGATGGCGCTTTACACCAGAAAGGACAGGTATAATAATCTTTACACAGGTGTTCATACCGAGGAAATTTACCGTACCAGCAGGCTGGTCAGTACTTTGACCGGCATGAAGGTCCAGTCTAACAAGGCCATTGTCGGCAACAACGCCTTCGCCCACGAGTCAGGTATCCACCAGGCTGGCGTCTTAAAAGAGCGCACTACCTATGAAATTATGAACCCGGCCATGGTCGGCGTCAGCAAAAGCAACCTGGTCATGGGCAAGCACTCCGGCCGGCACGCTTTTCGCCAGAGGCTTGAGGATATGGGCTTCGCCCTTTCCGAGGAAGAACTGAACAAGTCCTTTGAACGTTTCAAAAAACTGGCTGATAAAAAATCGGACATTACCGATGATGATATAGAGGCAATTGTCGAGGAAGAAATGAAACTGGTGCCGCAGACCTACAGCCTCGACTATATGCAGATTTCCAGCGGCACCGCGGTCGTTCCCACCGCCACCATCGGGCTTTTAAAGGATGAAGCGCGGCTGGAGGAAGCCGCCTGCGGCAACGGACCGGTTGACGCCATCTGCCGCGCGGTGGATAAAATTACCGGCATCAACTGCACCATGATCAGCTGGGGCATCAACGCCATCACCGCCGGCAAGGACGCGCTGGGTGACGTGACCTTAAAGATTACCACCGACGGCCAGCGGGTTTACACAGGCCGCGGGATCAGCACCGACGTCCTGGAAGCCAGCGCCAAGGCCTATATCAACGCTGTCAACAAGCTGGTATGGGAAGCGGAGCAGGCTAAAGCGGCGGAAGGGGAATGATTATTTATCAGTGAACGGAGTGAAAAAGCATGGCAATGACCATCACCGAGAAAATCCTGGCTGCCCATGCAGGCAGGAAGAGGGTCTCTCCCGGAGAGCTGATCAACGCTCGTGTTGACCTGACACTGGGCAATGATATCACAGCGCCGGTTGCTGTCAGAGAGTTTGAAAGAATAGGGGTGGCCGGTGTTTTCGACCGGGAGAGGGTAGCGCTGGTCCCCGACCACTTTACCCCCAATAAGGATATCAAGTCGGCCGGGCAGGTCGCCATACTGAGGGAGTTTGCCAGGAAGCACGATCTACCCAACTATTTCGAAGTCGGCCGGATGGGTATTGAACACTGCCTGCTCCCGGAGCAAGGCCTGGTGGGCCCCGGCGACCTGATTATCGGCGCTGATTCACACACCTGCACCTACGGCGCGCTGGGCGCCTTTTCCACCGGCGTGGGCAGCACCGACCTGGCCGCAGCCATGGCCCTGGGGGAAATCTGGCTTAAAGTTCCGGAAACAATTAAATTTGTTTTCGAAGGGGAACTGCAGCCCTGGGTGGGCGGCAAGGACCTGATCCTCCATGTTATCGGGGACATCGGTGTCGACGGAGCGCGGTACCAGGCGATGGAATTCGCCGGTCCTGCAATTGAAAACCTGTCCATGGACGGGCGCTTCACCATGTGCAATATGGCTATTGAGGCAGGCGGCAAAAACGGTATTGTGGCGCCCGATGAAAAAACCCGCGCTTTCGTGGAGGACCGCTGCCGCCGTCCGTACCAGTTTTACCATAGCGACCCGGATGCGGGCTATAAAGAGGTGCGCCGCTATGACGCCTCCCGCATTGAACCCCAGGTGGCCTTCCCCCACCTGCCGGAAAACAGCCGGCCCATAAGCGATGTGGGGAACGTGGAAATCCAGCAGGTGGTCATCGGCTCCTGCACCAACGGCCGCATGGAAGATCTCAGGGCGGCCGCCATGGTGATCAAAGGTAAAAAAGTGCATAAAAACGTACGCTTAATTATTTTCCCGGGCACCCAGGAAATTTACCTGCAGGCCTTGCGGGAAGGTTTGATTGAAACCCTGGTCGAAGCCGGCGGCGCTGTCAGCACGCCCACCTGCGGGCCGTGTCTGGGCGGGCATATGGGTATCCTGGCCGCCGGCGAGCGCTGTGTGGCCACCACCAACCGCAACTTTGTCGGCCGGATGGGGCACACAGAGAGTGAAGTCTACCTTTCCAATCCCGCCGTTGCCGCGGCATCAGCAGTACTTGGCCGCATAGCCGGTCCCACGGAGGTGCTATAGATGGAGCTCAAAGGAAAGGCCTGGAAGTTCGGAGGGGACGTTGACACCGACGCCATTATTCCGGCGCGTTATCTGAACACTTCGGACCCGGGCGAACTGGCAAAACACTGTATGGAAGACGCCGACCCCAGCTTTCCTGCCAAGGTGCGGCCCGGTGACATCATTGTGGCTGGGAAAAATTTCGGGTGCGGCAGTTCCAGGGAACACGCCCCTATCTCGATTAAGGCCGCCGGGGTATCCTGCGTCATTGCCGGCACCTTTGCCAGGATTTTTTACCGCAATGCTTTCAATATCGGCCTGCCAATCTTTGAATCGCCCGAGGCGGCGGCTGAGGTGAACGAGGGAGAAGAGCTCACGGTTGACGCGGACACCGGCGTGATCACCAACCTCACCACCGGCAAAAAATACACAGCCACCCCGGTGCCGCCCTTCATGCAGCAGATTATCGCCGCGGGCGGACTGATTAACTACGTTAAAGAAAAAGTGAAGTAATAAAGAAGGAAGGAAGCAGGAGAACCGTCCCCTTGCTTCCCAGATAGGAGAAAGGTTATGTCTAAAATAGCTGTATTGCCGGGTGATGGAATCGGCCCGGAAATTATCGACCAGGCGGTCCGTGTTTTGGAAGCGGTTGGCGAACGCTTTGGGCATAAATATGAGTTTGCCTGGGGTTTAGTGGGTGGAGCGGCCTATGACGCGACCGGCGTGCCGCTGCCCGAGGAAACCCTGGAGCTCTGCCTTAACAGCGAGGCCATCCTCTTCGGAGCCGTAGGCGGCCCCAAATGGGACGATTTGCCGCTGCACCTGCGGCCTGAACTCGGGGCTCTCCTGGCTCTCAGGAAGAAGCTGGGCTTGTACGCCAACCTGCGGCCGGTCAAGGTATTTCCCTCACTGGCCAATGCTTCCACGCTGAAACCGGAGGTGGTTGCCGGCCTCGACCTGTTAGTGCTCCGGGAGCTTACCGGCGGCCTTTACTTCGGCAAGAAATACCGGGAGGCGTTGCCTGACGGCGGTACCCGCGTGGTTGACACGCTGGAATACACCACCCCGGAAATTGAGAGGATCATCCGCAAAGCCTTTGACCTGGCCAGGCTGCGCCGCGGCAAGGTGACTTCGGTGGATAAGGCCAACGTGCTGGAAAGCTCGCGTTACTGGCGGGAGGTGGCCGTGGCGATCGGCCGGGAGTATCCGGATGTGGAACTCAATCATATGTATGTAGACAACTGCGCCATGCAGTTGGTCAAAAACCCGGGGCAGTTTGACGTCCTTGTGACTGAAAATATGTTCGGCGACATTTTAAGCGACCAGGCTTCCGTACTGGGCGGCTCTTTAGGAATGCTGGCGTCCGCCAGCCTCGGAGGAAAAATAGGGTTGTACGAGCCTGCGCACGGCACCGCGCCAGAACTGGCCGGCTTAAACTGCGCCAACCCCATTGCCGCCATCCTGTCCGCAGCCATGCTCCTGCGCTTCTCCCTGAAACAGGGCCAGGAAGCGGACTGCATCGAGCAGGCCGTCACAGACGTGCTTGACATGGGCTACCGCACCGCCGACCTGATGGAAAAAGGCAAACAACTTGTCAATACGGATGAGATTGGAAGCCGGATTATAGAGCAAATAGGACGTGAGACGTGAGACGTGGGACGTGAGAAGCCGGAATATCCATAGGGAAGTGAGACACATATGCGGACCGGGTATAAAAACCTTGAGGTCTATAAGAGGTCTTACAGACTGGCACTGGAAATACACAAATTTACCCAATCATTTCCAACCTCAGAGAAGTATGAACTTGGCAGTCAACTCCGAAGAGCTTCACTTTCGGTAGCCTTAAATATCGCTGAAGGATACGGTAGAAAAGATTCTTCAAGAGAATTTCAGCATTTCTTAAGGAATGCCTTAGGCTCCTGCAACGAAATTTGTGTCCTGCTGGATTTCATTAGAGCGCTTAATTATATTCAGGAAGAGTATTATAAAAAATTGTCTGAGGAGTACGATGTCCTTGGAAAACAAATCTTTCGTTTAAGGGAAAAAAATATTGGATAACTACAAACAATGTTTTTCCCACGTCTCACGTCCCACGTCTCACGCCCAATTTAGGAGGTTTTTCAATGCCCTCAGTAAAGATTTACGACACAACGTTACGGGACGGCACGCAGGCTGAGGGCATTTCCTTGTCCTGTGAAGATAAGATAAAAATCGCCCAGCGTCTCGACAAAATGGGCTTCCATTATATTGAAGGCGGCTGGCCGGGGTCCAACCCCAAGGACGCTGATTTCTTCTGGCGGATTCGGAGTTACAACTTCAAGAACGCCAGGCTGGCAGCTTTTGGTTCCACCCGCCGGGCGAAACTGGCTACTGAAAATGACGACAATGTCAAGGCCCTCCTTGCTTCGGGGGTCAGGTGCGCCACCATTTTCGGCAAGACCTGGGACCTGCACGTAACCAAATCCCTGGGTACTACCCTGGCAGAAAACCTGGCCATGATCCGTGATACCGTCTCTTACCTCAAAGGCCAAGGTCTGGAAGTGTTCTTCGACGCCGAGCATTTTTTTGACGGCTATAAGGCCAATTCGGCTTATGCTCTGGCGGCGCTTGAGGCAGCCGCGGAGGGCGGGGCCGATACCCTGGTGCTTTGCGACACCAACGGGGGCAGCTTGCCTCTGGAGATTAAAGAAATTGTGGAAGTGGCCGTGCAGCGGCTCAGTATACCTATAGGGATCCACGCCCATAACGACGGTGAACTGGCTGTCGCCAACACGATCATGGCGGTGCAGAGCGGAGCGTTGCAGGTGCAGGGGACGGTCAACGGCTACGGCGAGAGGTGCGGCAACGCCAACCTCTGCTCCGTTATTCCCAACCTGTCCCTGAAACTGGGCATCGATACCATCCCTCGTGAGAATATGGCGCACCTGGTGGAAATGTCCCATTATGTCAGTGAGGTAGCCAATCTCAGCCCGGATGCCCGGCAGCCTTACGTGGGGATCAGCGCCTTCGCCCATAAAGGCGGTGTACACGTCAGCGCCCTTCTGAAGGATTCCAAAACCTACGAGCACATTGAACCGGAACTGGTGGGCAACCACCGCCGCGTGCTGATCTCCGAGCTATCCGGTATCTCCAACCTGCTTTACAAGTATAAAGAGATGAACCTCGAGTTTGACCGGCAGAGCCCTGAAGGCAAGCGTATTCTGGCGGAAATTAAGGAACTGGAAAACCAGGGTTTTCAGTTTGAGGGGTCGGAGGGGTCTTTCGAGCTCCTTATGCGCAAAGCCCATGACAACTACACCGAGCCGTTTTCCCTGGAGGCCCTGCGCCTCCTGGTTGAAATAAAAGAAAACAACCCCGCCTATGCCGAGGCTATTATTAAAATACGGGTAGGTGACCAGGTGGTGCACACAGCGGCTGAAGGCAACGGCCCGGTTAACGCCCTGGACCACGCCCTGCGCAAAGCTTTGAAGGATTTCTATCCCAACATCGGCTCGATGCATTTAAACGACTACAAGGTGCGCGTACTGGATGAGAAGGACGGTACCGGGGCCAGTGTACGTGTCCATATCGAGACCGGCGACGGCCAAAATTCCTGGGGTACGGTCGGGGTCTCCCAGAACATTATTGAGGCCAGCTGGCAGGCGCTCGCCGACAGCATCGCCTACGGTCTGCTGAAGGGGGAAAAGTCGGAGCTTGAGAGCAGCCCTGAAATTTCTGCCGCGGGAGAATAGTTTGAATAGACGTGGGACGTGGGACGTGAGAATATACTGCATTCCTTTGGGGTCTTAAAACCCTTGAGATCCATCATGTATTCCCACGTCCCACGACTATTTTTAATATTTTCCTGCAGGAAACGATATACCCGCCACAGAAATAAAACATTAACAGTGGTGGGTATTTCACCACCCAGGAGAAATACTACTTCCTGTAACCTTTCAAGGGAGGAATACCGGTGGAGCAGTTCTGGCTCCCGAATTTGGACTACCTTAAAGCGGTACTTAAATTTAACCTGAGCAGCGTTATCGATATTGCGATCGTTGCTTTTGTTATGTACAGGTTGATGCTTTTAATCAAAGGGACCAGGGCGGTGCAGTTGATTAAAGGCCTGATCGTACTGCTGGGCCTTACCGCCCTTTCCAGTCTTTTTAACCTCAACACCGCCAACTGGCTGCTGCGGCAGGCCATGACCGCGCTGGTGGTGGCGCTACCGGTAGTATTCCAGCCGGAGCTCAGACGAGCCCTGGAAAAACTGGGGCGTGGAAGATTTCTCTCGACCAACACCATCAGTCATGGTGAAGTCGACCCGTCCAGGGTTATCGCCGAAATTTGCCGGTCGGCCACTTTGCTCTCCAAAAATAAAATGGGGGCGCTGATTGTCCTGCAGCGGGAGACGGGTCTGGAGGAATATATCGACACAGGTGTCAAAATAGACGGCGTGGTTTCCGCCGAATTTCTGGTTAACATATTTATTCCCAAGACGCCGCTGCATGACGGGGCGGTAGTAATTCGCGGGGAACGCGTGGCTGCGGCGGCCTGTTTTCTACCGCTCAGCGAAAACCCTTACCTGACCAGCGACCTCGGCTCCAGGCACCGGGCCGGCATCGGCATCACTGAACATTCCGACGCGGTGGCCGTTATTGTCTCCGAGGAAACCGGCAGCGTTTCCCTGGCCGTTGAAGGTGACCTGACACGATACCTGGACGAAGCAAGCCTGATGGACAGGCTTTCATCTTTATTAAACCTGAAGGCCGGCAGTTCGCTTTCATCACTCTGGTTCAGGAGGTAATGACTTGGGTCGTCTGGACTGGCAAAACAACTCTCTAATACTGCTTGCAATATTTCTGGCTTTTGTCATGTGGATTTACGTAAGCAACGAACAAAACCCGGTCAGGGAAAAGATCCTTACTGTAACACTGGAGCACACCGGTCCGGCCCAAAACTATATCATTACGGGCGGCCTGCCTGAAAGCGTCCGGGTAAGGGTGCAAGGCAACCGCAATGACCTGGCCAATCTCGCTCCAGCTGACTTCAGGGCAGTTGTCAACCTGCCGGAAGGCAAGACCGGGGATGTGCTTCTACCGGTACAGGTAAGCGCCCCGCCCAACCTGCGGGTGGCCCAGGTCAGCCCGGAGGAGGTTACAGTTGGATTAGACCGCATGGTGGAAAGGCAAATTGCCGTGGCGGTCAGCCTGAAGGGGACGCCGGCCCAGGGCTATTCCGCGCTGGCCCCCGCGTACAATCCGGAAACGGTAACCGTAAGGGGACCCTCACGCGTGGTTAACGATATCGGTCAGGCATCCGCGGTAGTTGACATTCAGGACGCTTCAAGCGATGTTACCCTGACCGTACCGGTAAACGCGGGATCCTCGAATGTGACCCTGATCCCGGCAACGGTCCAGGTGGTTGTGCCCGTTGTCAATACCCTGGCTTCCAAGAATGTACCGGTTTCGCCACAGATAACCGGCAGCGCTGCGGCAGGGTTTGCCGTAAAAAGGAGCGCCGGAGATCCGGCTTCGGTCCAAATCTACGGTCCGGTGGAGGTTATCAGCAATATTGATGAGATCCGCACCGAGCCTGTCGACATCCAGGGCGCCGATAAAAATGTGACCAAAGAAGTGGGCCTGGTAACGCCGGCAGGTGTGACCGCCGTACAGCCTGCCCGGGTAAAAGTCCTGGTGGAAATCAGTAAGTCGGATGAGACGCCTCCTTCACCGGGAGGAGGCAGTGAAGATCCCTCCGAGCCAAAACCATAAATTGTTGGGCTTTCTAACGTTACCATGGACCTATGGCTGACATACAATAACGTAGATTCAGAGAAATTGACAATTCTCCAGCCCAAAAGTTATAATAAATTGTTGTAATTTGCCTTGGATGAAAGGAGAACCGGTTATATGGCGGGTATGTTTGGTACAGATGGGGTAAGGGGTGTGGCCAACCGTGAACTGACACCTGAACTTGCCTTTCAGCTGGGCCGGGCCGGGGCCTGTATCCTGGCCGGAAACGGTGCCGGCTCCCGTATAGTAATCGGTAAAGATACCCGCGTCTCGGGAGATATGCTTGAGGCCGCCTTGGCGGCCGGTATTTGTTCTGCGGGCATTGATGTCTTGAAAGTAGGGGTTATGCCCACTCCCGCTATTGCTTTCCTGACCCGTGATTTACAGGCGGCGGCAGGAGTGGTCATCTCGGCTTCTCATAACCCCGTGGAAGACAACGGGATCAAGTTCTTTGGCCCCAGCGGCTACAAACTGCCCGACGAAACCGAGGCTGATATCGAGGCGCTGGTGCTGGAAGACTGCGCCTCCGTGCCGTCTCCGGTGGGAGGCGGGGTGGGACGTGTCTACCAGGTGGCCGACGCCGCCGACCGTTACGTGAACTATGCCTGCAACACAGTCAGCACAGACCTGAAAGGCTTAAGGTTTGTGGTGGACTGCGCCAACGGGGCGGCTTCTTACGTGGCGCCGTTGATATACAGGAAACTGGGAGCCGAAGTACTGCCCATCTTCAACTATCCGGATGGGGTGAATATTAACAAGGGGTGCGGTTCGACCCACCCCGAGGACCTGATGGAAGCTGTAATTGAGGCGGGGGCTGACCTGGGCCTGGCCCACGACGGGGACTCCGATCGTGTCCTGGCTGTGGATGCCGACGGCCGGCTGGTCGACGGCGACCAGATTATGGTTTCCTGCGCCGGTCATTTGAAAGCCAAGGGGCGGCTGGAAAAGGATACGGTAGTGGTCACGGTTATGAGCAACCTTGGCTTGCACCTGGCTTTACGGAATTGCGGAATTAACGTCATTGAAACAAAAGTCGGCGACCGCTACGTCCTTGAGGAACTCCTGCGTACCGGAGCACGCTTTGGGGGAGAGCAGTCCGGACACATTATTTTTCTGGACTACAACACCACCGGCGACGGCATTATTACCGCATTGCAACTGCTGTCTGTGATGAAGGAAAGCGGCAAGCCGTTGAGCAAGCTGGCGGCCCAGATGGAGCGCCTGCCCCAGCTTCTGGTAAATGTGCGGGTAGCCGACAAAAATGCGGTAATGGATAGCCCTGTCCTGTCGGCGGCGATCAAGGAGGAAGAAAAGAAAATGGGCGGCGCCGGCCGTATCCTGGTCCGGCCGTCCGGTACGGAGCCGCTGGTGCGGGTAATGGCCGAAGGAAAAGATATGCTGCAGCTGGAGGGAATAGTTGGCAGGCTGTCGAATATAATTCAAGAGATTGAGTAAGGGGGGTGAAAAATCGAGGACCAGCAAATATCAAACAATAATAAAATATGCAAGCGCCTGAACCCTGCCCGAGTTTTATTTGTAGTTTTTCGGGTGGTGGCGGGATCGGTGAGTTTTCAGAAAAGCCGGCTCCGCTTCACTTGCCAGGGTTGACGAGGAGGGGGTTTATCGAAGTTTTCGGCGGGTGCCCCCCGGTCTAAGCCGGACCGTTAACAGCATGACAAAACCACCGGGTAACCGGTGGGACAAAAGTGCCTGTGGCAGCAGCGGCTAAATATGCAAGGGGTAAGTGTCGCCTTTTTGACCGCCCTAAATACGCGGTTTTTTATGCCGAGGCTAATCATGCCCGGTTTTTTTGTTTTTTAACTGCCTATGCGTACATGAAAACTTAGCAATTGCGCCCATATTTTTATGGCAGGCTCCTTATATGTTTCCGGATAGTTCCTCATGACGCCATCGTGGCGTCACGTATCATAAAAATACCGGTGATGCAGGTGCGACTTTAATCGCCAACGGCGCGTTGGCGCCGCACTTGCCGTCTAATGTAACTTTGTACGAATGAATTTACACCGACATGCAAGCAACGTAGTATAGGCTGAAATGTTTTTAGGTGGAATATCGAATTTAATCTTAACTATCTTATTGTTACCTGTAGTTCAAATAGAGGAACTTGGGAGGTAAA
This sequence comes from Pelotomaculum sp. FP, assembly GCF_004369245.1. NCBI lineage: Bacteria > Bacillati > Bacillota > Clostridia > Eubacteriales > Desulfotomaculaceae > Pelotomaculum > Pelotomaculum sp. FP. The sequence goes on from NZ_QFGB01000036.1 coordinate 34,549, forward strand.
TAAAACATGTGTGGTATTGTAGGATATATCGGTCCCAAAGAGGCCGTTTCTGTTCTGGTTGACGGACTGGAAAAGCTGGAGTACCGGGGCTACGACTCCGCCGGGGTGGCAATCCCTGGTGAAGAAAACCTGGAAATATTAAAAAAGGTCGGCAAACTGGCCGTCCTCAAGGATAAATTAAACTGTGAGGAACACTGCGCCAACGTCGGTATCGGTCACACCCGCTGGGCCACCCATGGCAGGCCTTCGGATACCAACGCTCACCCGCATACGGACTGCACCGGGCAGTTTGCCGTTGTGCACAACGGTATCATTGAAAACTACCTCAGCCTGCGGGAATGGCTGGAGTCTGAGGGACATGTCTTCCGCTCCCAGACCGATACCGAGGTATTGCCCCACTTAATCGAGCACTTTTATGACGGAGATCTGCTGGAAGCCGTACTGGCGTCAGTGTCGAAGCTGGTGGGCTCTTACGCCATGGCGGTAGTCTCCTCCAAAGAGCCGGATAAACTGGTCGCGGTTCGCCAGGACAGTCCGCTGGTGGTGGGACTGGGTGAGGGTGAGTACTTTCTGGCCTCGGATATCCCGGCTCTTTTGAAGCACACCAGGTTGACCTATATCCTCAATGACGGTGAAGTGGCAGTGCTGGAAAAGGGCGGGGTCAAGGTTATGGATCTTGACCGCAAGGAAATCCGCAAAAGCATCTTTGAAGTAAAATGGGCCGCTGAGCAGGCTGAAAAAGGCGGCTACGACCACTTCATGCTGAAGGAAATCCATGAGCAGCCCAAAGCCCTCAGGGATACCTTAAGCGGCCGGATTGAGGCGGACAACTCGCGGGTTAACCTGGAAGAGGTAACAATCACCCCGGAAGAAATAAAAGGACTGAAGAAAATCTTTATTACCGCCTGCGGTACGGCCTATCACGCCGGTTTGGTGGGGAAATATATCATTGAAAAGCTGGTACGGCTGCCGGTAGAGGTAGATATCGCCTCCGAATTTCGCTACCGCCAGCCGATTATTGAACCGGGCACCCTGGTGGTTATCATCAGCCAGTCCGGCGAGACCGCCGACACTCTGGCCGCGCTGCGGGAGGCCAAGCGGCAGGGAGCCAGGATTGTGGCCGTGACCAACGTGGTGGGCAGTTCCGTGGCCCGTGAGGCTGACGACGTCATCTATACCTGGGCCGGTCCCGAGATTGCCGTGGCCTCCACCAAGGCCTATACCACCCAGTTGGTGAGCATGTATCTCCTGGCCCTGCACCTGGCCGGCCTGCGCGGGACGCTGGCGCCTGAGAAAATCAGTGAGCTCCTGGCCGAGATGAAGACACTGGACGAAAAGACCCAGGAGATTCTCAACGATTCTCAAGTAATCAGGGATTTTGCCAGGGAAATCGCCAACAGCGACGATTTGTTCTACCTCGGGCGGGGCCTTGACTACTCCGTGGCTATGGAAGGCTCGCTGAAGCTTAAGGAGATCTCCTACATCCACGCCGAAGCCTATGCCGCCGGTGAACTGAAGCACGGCACCCTGGCCCTGATCGAAGAGGATACGCCGGTGGTGGCCCTGGTCACCCAGGAAACTCTCTTTGAGAAGATGGTCAGCAACATCCAGGAGGTCAACGCCCGCGGCGCCGCCGTGCTGACTCTGGCCATGGAAGGTCTGAAGGAAGTGGAGAAGGTGTCCCGCAAGGTCGTCTATATCCCCAGGACCCACGAGGTGCTGGCCCCGATCCTGACCGTGGTACCGCTGCAGCTGCTGGCCTACCACACCGCCGTAGCCAGAAACTGTGATGTCGATAAACCACGAAATTTGGCGAAGTCGGTAACGGTGGAGTAAGATTTGGGAGGGTTCAAAAGCGCTTGTTGGTTTAAAATAATAAACGTATTTTTAAAATATAAAATGCATTTTTAAAAAAATAAATGTATTTACAATAGGCACTTTCTGTCATACAATGGAAATATAGACAGGGGGTGCCATATTTTATGCCTAAGCGGCAACGGGGGATGACCAAAAATAAAATTGAAAGGTGGCTGAAGGAAGGACGTGGACAGGGCATAGGTGTAGACTATAAGCCCTGGCTTACTGTCCAAGATGTTCCTTCAGCCGGCAGATCGCACCGTGAAATTGGCATAAAAACTCCAAGACAGTTTACTTTTTTCTCGGATCTTGAAAACCGTTACTTTCACATCCTTGAGTATTCAGCAAGTGTAATAGATATAAGAGAGCAGTACCCGCTTCTTCCCATTGAAGAAACTATTTTTATCGCTGACGATTTGGGTATTAAACATCCGACCGACCCTACTACCGGTGAAAACGTTGTCATGACAACTTCTTTCTTAATAACTATCACCCAAAATGGGCAGAACCGACTTCTGGCAAGGACTGTAAAGAGCTCGTCAGAGTTGGATTCAAAACGGAAGATCGAGAAATTGGAGATTGAGCGTAGGTACTGGGAAAAACAAGGAGTGGATTGGGGTATTGTTACGGAATACGAGATAAACCGCCTACTTGCTGATAATATAAAAGCCATTCGTAATTATTATGATTTGAAAATTTGTGGTTTATTTGAAGGTATATCAGATCGACAAATACAAAGTTACTTATCCCAGCTTACAAGAGAACTTTGCGGTGATTTAGTTGTTGTCAGGAATATATGCTGCAGATTTGATGAAAAAAATGGTCTTGAGCCAGGGAGTGCATTGGCTTTGTACAAACATCTTGCTGTTACAAGACAGTTGGATGTGAATATAATTAATGAGCCACTTGAGCTGGCCAAGCCTGTAACAATTAAGCTCCTTGAATATAAGAAGGTACAGACTGGGGTTGAAATTATATGAATGGAATTACAGTCAATAAAGTGCTCAAAAGAATAGATGCTATTTCTGCAGGTGTAGACGAACTTATACGTATTATTTGGATTAATCAAGATGGTCGCTTTGCCCAGTATGTCTCGTTATCCATAGATGTAGCGATGCCGCACCCGATCAAAGTTTCAGTTATTCGTACCGCAATTGAGAACGGATTTATGGCTGACGGGGATGATCCATTTGCCACTGTTATTAATGAAAGTGAAATTGCTGAAAACTATAAATTAATACGTGAACGTAAATGGCAAATTGTTTCATATGTGTGGGATAAGAATAGGGAACGGGCTTTATTAAAAAAGGAACGCCCTAAATTGTTTGAGGAAGTTGCGAAAATATTTGATGTGCACCCCATGGATGTAAGGAGGACTATGTCGCGTTTCTGGCAGAGAGGTATGGTCCCCAATGCCCTGCTTCCTGATTTTAATAAAAGGGGTTCTAAGGGCATACAGAAGTCTGATACAACAAACAAGAGAGGACGTCCCAGGGAAAAAGTTGGAGACGATGCAGAACTACCAGGCATTAATATTACTGATGACGTAAAAGACAAGATTCGCGAGACAATAGCTGTATATTATTTAAGTAAGAGCAAACCGACTGTCAAGGATACATACAATCAAATGCTTTTGCGTTATTTTTCGGATATCAGTTACAAGAATGGGGAGAAAAAATCTATCATCTGGGATGAAGACCGGATACCTTCCTATCATCAATTTTATTATTGGTTGAAAAAATTCACAAATACCAAAGAAAATATCTTAGGACGGGAAGGCGAGCGGGAATTTGCCCTGAAATATCGTGAACTGCTTGGTGATACAACCGCTGAAGCTTTTGGTCCGGGATTTAAATATCAGATTGACGCCACAATTGCTGATGTTTATCTAGTCAGTAAAGCCAACCCTAACTATATCATTGGCAGACCCGTCTTGTATTTGGTTATAGATGTATTTTCGCGCATGGTAGTTGGCATGTATGCGGGTATTGAGGGACCGTCATGGATCGGAGCGATGATGGCGTTTGACAATGTTGTGGCAGATAAAGTAAAGTTTTGCAAGCAGTATGGTATTGCAATCAGGCCTGAAGATTGGCCGTCGAGTCTTTTACCGGAAAGGCTGTTGGCAGACCGGGGGGAATTTGAGGGCATATGCCCTGAATCAATAATAAGAAATCTTGGTATCACAATTGAAAATACACCGCCATACAGGGGAGACCTGAAAGGTATAGTAGAGCGACACTTTCGTACCACCAATGATAGGATTAAAAGGCGCTTACCGGGAGCAGTGAAAAAAGCGGTCAGAGAGCGTGGCGAGGCTGACTACAGGTTGGATGCACATCTCAATATAGAAGATTTTATCAAGGTAATGATCCATGAGGTAATAAGGCACAACACTAGCGTAATGGAGCAATACTCCAAGTCAATGCTTGAGATTAGTGATAATGTCCGATCAGTGCCTGTTGAGATATGGGATTGGGGTATTAAAAACCGCAGGTGCGGTTTTGTAGCTCGCGATCGTGATTTTGTGAGGCTTTCATTGATGCCAAGGGAAAAAGCGACTATCACGCGTGAAGGAATTAAATTTCACGGAATTTACTATAGCTGTGACATGGCAATCAGGGAGGGCTGGTTTATCAATCCAAAAAGCACATCTCTACAAGTAGCCTATGATCCAAGGCGGCTTGACCATATTTATATACCAGACATATCAGGCAAGGGCTATACGAAATGCTTCCCTGTAGCAAATTCCAAGAAATTTGGCAGCATGTCATATGATGATTACATTATGCTCCAGAAGTATCTGGAAGAAGAAAAGGCTTCTCTGAAAGCAAGCAAAACGCAGCGTGAAATTGACACTGACGGACAAATACAAAAAATTGTTCGTCAAGCTAAGAAGAGAGCAGAAAATTGTGAACAGGGCGACATGAGCAAGACCGAAAAGCTGCGAAATATACGAAGTAACAGGGCGGTTGAGCGGGAACTGCGCCATGATGAAGAAGGATTTGAGTTGGGAGCAGGACAGAAAGGGAAAAATGACAATAGTAATCAGCAGAGTAGAGAGACTGATATTGTTTCTATTACGGATGGTAAGAAGAGAAAAACACAAAGTGACTATGAAGATGAAATCCTCGATTTGTTGAAACGTAAAGGGGATGAGAAACTTGGTGGGAAAAAATAGTATTGTTTCAGACTATTACGTTCTGGTGGGCCAGAAGGTTTCTAAACCAGAATATAAAAAGCAGTTGCTATCAGAGTATAATGGGAATCCGCTGATAGAGGCGCTTCCACCAATATTTAGCAAGAATGATGTACTCATAGAGCATATAAAGTATCCGGAAGTACCTGATAATATAGACCAAATTCCTGCTGAAATCAGATATCAGATGCTGCAAAGAATCAAGGAATTTTATTTGCCGCCAGTTGAATTTGTGGATATTGAACGCCGGCTGTCATCTTTAATCAGAATGGGATATACTGCACGCAACCCGGTCAAAAATAGAATGTTTATAAATGTATTGCAGGAAATCAATGATGTAAAGTCGCTTTCTGATGAAGAAAAGATTGCCCAACTGGCCAAACTGCAGGTGCCAAACAGAACTTCAGCTTCCAGTTTTAGCGTCATCGGAGTTTCTGGAATAGGCAAGACTACGGCGATAGAAAAAATACTATTGATGTACCCACAGGTAATTTATCATTCCAGTTACAACGACGAGCCATTTACACGGACGCAGCTTGTATGGCTAAAAATGGATTGCCCGTATGATGGCTCGCTGAAAACGCTCTGCCGCAGTTTTTTTTCAGCAGTTGATAATGTGCTTGGAACTACAAATTATTTTCAGAAATACGGCAATCCAAGAAATTCAACAGCATTAATGATGGTACACATGGCCTATGTAGCTGCTTTGCATAGCATCGGTATTTTTATTATTGATGAGATTCAACATTTACTGACATCAAAAGTCAACTCAGAAGAAATGCTCAATTTCTTTGTAACACTGGTTAACACAATAGGTGTTCCAGTTTTTTATATTGGTACATACAAGGCTATGAAAATATTAAACAGGGATTTTCGCCAGGCTCGCCGCGTTGGGACGGAAGGCGTGCTTATGTGGGATAGAATGAAAAGGGACAAAAAATGGAGTACTTTCATACAATCTCTTTGGAAGTTTCAATACTTGAATGAATATACGGAGCTTACCGACAATCTAGATGATACTATGTATTATCTATCTCAGGGCATAACGTCAGTGGCGGTATCTATCTTTGTACTTGCACAAAAGAGGGCTATAGAAAGGGAAGAATGTATCACCAAAAAATTATTGCATGCTGTTTATGATAATGAGCTTGCCATGATTAAACCGATGCTAAACGCTCTTAGAAACAATAACATCCGTGATCTTGCAAAGTATGAGGATCTTGTTATTAATATTGATGAATTGATGTTCAATAGACAAGAGAATGATGTGCAAGAAACTATCGCCGCTCTGGTTGCTCAGAAACGGTCACCCCGGAAATTGGGTGAACAGCAGAATGATGATTCTGATAATATGGTAATGCCTAAGACTGTTGCCGATAAAGGTAATAAAGTTGTATCAATGAAGGGGTTTGTAAAGGATGACTTGCGAGATTTACACAGTAAGGCGATAGAAAAGAAATTGAGTACTTACATGGTATTAAAAGAGGCTGGGTTTATCAAGGATCCTTTAAGAGAGTTGGTGCAATAAGCCTATGCTTATTTTTTTTACAGATCCCTATGAGGACGAAATATTATATAGCGGTTTAAACCCCTAATTTTAGAGTCTACTCCCCTTATTCTCTTGTTTACATAGAATTAATAAATATTGCTCACGGAACAGGAAAACCAATAAGCCTCAATTCATTTATTGTGAACAGCTAAGGCG
>NZ_QFGB01000037.1:0-40551 GCF_004369245.1 Pelotomaculum sp. FP
CGCCTTAGCTGTTCACAATAAATGAATTGAGGCTTATTGGTTTTCCTGTTCCGTGAGCAATATTTATTAATTCTATGTAAACAAGAGAATAAGGGGAGTAGACTCTAAAATTAGGGGTTTAAACCGCAGTCAGCTATGTTTGATAAATACCTGCATATATTTGGTATTTACTCCCTGGTCCTTTTTGCCCATGCTGTCCTGCAGCAGTTCATGGGAATATCTTTTAAATCCAGCCTGAATAAATTCATTTTTCTAACTCTGGTTGGCATTAGTTTGGGCGCAATTTTTGAAATACTCGAATTCATGTCGGATATAACAATTCACCCTACACTCCCAAACCAAAAGGACCTAACGGATACAAATTTAGATCTAATCGCCGATTGCGCCGGCGCCTTAATAGCAGCATTTCATGTCGCAATTATGCCGCTAACGCGGCGCCGGTAGAAGATTGCATAATCAATAAATAAGGATCACCGGCGTATTGTATCCAGAATTGCTAAAGGTAGTGAGGTATCCATATAGAAAAAAGCCGAACGTTTCATAAATCCACGTTCGGCTCAAACCCTTGTCATTACTGATTATTTTGGTATCGGAGGCGGACTTGAACCCGTACGGTTATCAACATCCCTCAAACGTGTTACTCTCTTTGTTTGCTACCAGACCTGGAGGACGGCGCACTTGAGGTAGTGGGTTTCGGGAGAAGCCGGCAGTGTCGGGTGGTCTTTGGCCTGCCGGCGCAGCTCCACCAGACGCAGTTGGCGGCCGGCATCTTTTGCTGCTTCCAGGATGACTTCCATAAATTGCTCCTCTCTCATATGGAACGAGCAGGAGCAGGTTACCAGAAAACCGCCTGGCGGCAACAGCTTCATGCCTCTCAGGTTGCTCTCCTTATAGCCGCGCACAGCGCCCCGCAGTGCCTGCTTGGACTTGGTAAAAGCAGGCGGGTCCAAAATTACCAGGTCATACCGCTCCCCGGCCTTTTCCAGTGCCCGCAGTTCATCAAAAGCATTAGCTTCACGGAAACTGCAAACTTCTTCGAAACCGTTCCTGGAAGCATTTCGCCGGGCCACATCCAGGGCCGGGCCGGCCATATCCACGCCAAGCACTTCCCTGGCGCCGTAAGCGGCGGCATAAACGATGAAGGTACCGGTATGGCAGAAGCAATCAAGCACTCTTGCCCCTTCAGCCAGGCCCCTTAGCGCCATGCGGTTTTCCCGCTGGTCCAAAAAGTAGCCGGTCTTGTTTAATACAGTGTTTCTTGCTATAGCCTTTACCCAGGACTCCAGTTTACCCGAATCTTTTAGCTGGTCAAAATTCTTGATAGCCTGAAAAATAGTTTCCTGGGCAGCCTCCTCGGCCATTGCATGATTATCGCAATATTTGTAGGCGGTATAATATGCGGTTTTATAATAATTTTTATAAATAAACTCTGCTATATCATGACGAGTTTCATTTTTGCCGAATAATTTGAAACGCAAGCAGCTCGCCTTCGTATTAAGTTGGTAATAAGTTATAAATTACGACAAACATTTGAAGAAACCTTTAATGTTTATGAAAAACATACTACGCCCTCGGGTTTCAAGTGCATATTGGTGAATAATGTCGAACCTCGTCTATCGATTTTCAAAAAATATTGCTATTGATGTGCAACCTTTTTTAATATAAAAACTCTACTATATAGAAACAAATCTAAGGAGGACTTTTTATGAGAAGACGCTGTCAACTTATGGTCACAGTTTCAATGTTGCTGTTTTTGCTGACGTCCGGCCTTGCCGAGGCAAAAAACGGAGGGGCTACTCCACAAGCATTTAATTATTTATCAAAAGCCCAAAGCTTAATGTTTGTTAATGCCAATAACACCATCAGCGTTAAAGGAGAAACCGGTGCATACACCGACGTTGAAAAAATTGCGGTTACTGTATATCTGGAAAAGTACAACGGCAGCGGTTGGACTGTGGTAAAGAGCTGGGATAATTGCAATTACGACGATTCAAATGTCATTTGCACAGGAACCTCGGGGACTCTTTCCCCTGGAACTTACAGGGTCAAAAGTTACCACCGAATAGATAATAATGGGACTGTTGAAACAACAAATTCATATTCAAACCAGCAAACTATTTGAGAATTGCCTTCTAAATTAATGGGGGGGTGAATCCGATGGACAAATTTTAAGTGGTCCGTAAGGCGACCCAAGAAATTCGCAATAACTAGCACCTGCATTGCGCCTGCACAAACCACCTATATTAACCTCAATATTATCATTCTAGCGCGTGTGGCATAATTTAACAAATAAATAGAAAAACAAGAGGTTCTATCTGAAATCTAAAATGGAAAGACCCGCGGTAAAAAGTCAAGTCACTAAGTTGGAAAATTTTCAAAGTGTTATGTAAAAAAGGCAATATGAATAGGCACTAGTGAGCAGCAAGGTCCTTCAGGAGCTTGAGGAATTTCGAAAAAAAGGGAAAACCCTAGCGAAGTGAATCTGGTTGGCTACCATATTCGCTAGGGTTTAACAAATAACTTCCCGTATAAAGCGAGAGCTGTTTGTATCATAGCATAGTCTTCGTCTCATGGGAAGGAAAGAAAGGAGAGAAATTTAGTAAGAACTAGCCAGCCAATAATTCTAATTATAAATGGAGGTTAAATTGGATGAAATTTAGTAAGCTAAGTATTATAATGGTTATGATTGTTATTGTTGGGTTGCTCGTACCCGGAATGGCGTTTGCCAACTCTGCAGAAGTTTCTGAGAAAGACTCCGCGAAAAAGAATGCAGCTAAACATATAAGTGAATTCTTGTCTGACCGCGATAAGAGCATTTCAGCACTGAATAAAGCGGCTAAAGCTCCAGTAATAGATACTGAAGAGTATACTTTGAGTAACGGTGACAAAGTTAGAAAAGAATTCCGGAAATTAAAAGTTAATGATAATTTAACAATAGAAAGCACACGAACATATACAATAAGTGCCACTATGCATACTATCGAAGATTCTTACGGTTTGTTCTGGGGTGGCGTACCCGGTGCTGGCGGCTACATGGTAGCTGTCTATAAATATACACATCCAACGATTAACAATCCAAACTCAATGACAACCCAAATTTATGGTGCCTCTGGTCATGTCGAAAATCTTGATACAATGAACTATAGATTTGTAAACGAAGAAGGAACGTGGGATACGGGTGAATCATACAATCCTAGCGCTCAAGTAGTTTTTGAAATGGAAATGAGAATTCCCGGAACCATATATTGGCAAGATGTTACTTATACAAATTCTTGTAAATTTAACAGTTATGGCGAAGCTTCTTTTAGTTGGTCTTAATTGGTAAGAATAGTAGGGGGAAAATGGCAAATGCTAAATTTAGATGACATAAAATTAAAAATTCAGGAATGGCTATCGGTCAATTCTAATTTAATTCAACTAAAAAAACTATTAAACAAAGTTGCCTTTATATTAATCATTGCAGCATATCTTCTGCCTCTGCCCGTTTGGCTTTCCGATCTTTTATTTTGGCTAGCTATATCTATTGCCATTTTTCTCACCTATTTAGAATATAAGTTCAAATAGGTCACTAATAAGTTCTTTGGTTCTAAAAGGGCTGTTGCACATGAACGGAGTGTTCGAAGTGCAGTAGCCCTTGTTTTATCAGAAGGGCAAATAGGGATGTTTCTTGTATCGGTATCCGGTACCACCTTTCCCGGCTTATCGGGTCTTACCCGGCGTTGGTGGGTACATGGTGGAACGGGTGAAACCCCCAAGGCCCGGCTGGCCGCCAGTAAACGAGAACCCCGCCGCATCTCCGTAACTCAACTGATAGACATCTTCCTCTGGGAAGAAAAACGAAAGGTGGATAAAATGGGTTGTATCAAAGTGGCAGGCAACATCTACGAGGTGGACCTGGAGTTGGTTGGGCAGACGGTACTCTTGCGCTACGACCCCTTCTACCTCTCTGCTATCCAGGTCTGGTATGACAACAAGCGCTATGCTGATGCTGTTCCCTTAAACCTGGTTCGTTCTTAACCGGCAGCAAAATAAGCATTACAACGTCAAACGCATCCACAGACTTATGAGAGCTGCAAATCTCCAGGCAGTTATCCGCCGCAAAAAGAAGACATACATACCTTCTACACCTCAGATAACAGCAGAAAATGTTCTTAACCTTAATTTCGAAGCAAAACAAATGAATGAAAAATGGCTTACTGATGTTACTGAATTCAAATATGGTAATGGGCAAAAGGCCTATCTTAGTGCAATATTGGATTTGGGAGATCGCTCAATTGTGTCTTATGTGCTTGGGCATTGCAATAACAATAATTTGGTTTTTAAAACCTTTGATTTAGCCATTAAATACAACCCGGAAGCAAGTCCCTTATTTCACAGTGACCACGGCTTCCAATATACAAATACCGCCTTTCGGGCAAAACTTGATCGGGCAGGGTGTACGCAAAGCATGTCCCGAGTTAGCCGATGTATTGATAACGGGCCTATGGAAGGATTTTGGGGCACACTGAAATCTGAAATGTATTACTTGAAAAAGTTTCATACATACGATGAACTTGAAAAAGCAATTGATGAATATATCCATTTTTACAACTATGAACGGTACCAGGCAAAACTAAACGGCCTGGCTCCGATTGAGTTTCGAAACCAAGCCGTTAATATTGCTTAGTGCTTTTAGTTTTTTATTGTCTACTTGACAGGGAGCAGTTCAATTTAGCGGGTTTTCAGACAAATTATGGTGTCGGAGGCGGGAGTTGAACCCGTACGGTTATCAACATCCCTCAAACGTGTCAATTCTCTTTGTTTGCGCTACCAGACCTGGAGGATGGCGCACTTGAGGTAGTGGGTTTCTGGAGAAGCCGGCAGTGTCGGGTGGTCTTTGGCCTGCCGGCGCAAATCTACCAGGCGCAGCTGGCGGCCGGCATCTTTTGCTGCTTCCAGGATGACTTCCATAAACTGCTCCTCTCTCATATGGAAGGAGCAGGAGCAGGTTACCAGGAAACCGCCTGGCGGCAACAGCTTCATGCCCCTCAGGTTGATCTCCTTATAGCCGCGCACAGCACCCCGCAGGGCCTGCTTGGACTTGGTAAAAGCTGGCGGGTCCAAAATTACCAGGTCAAACCGCTCTCCGGCCTTTTCCAGCGCCCGCAGTTCATCAAAAGCATTAGCTTCACGGAAACTGCAAACTTCTTCGAAACCGTTCCTGGAAGCATTCCGCCGGGCCACATCCAGGGCCGGGGCGGCAATATCGACGCCAAGCACTTCCCTGGCGCCGTAAGCGGCGGCATAAACGCTGAAGGTACCGGTATGGCAGAAGCAATCAAGCACTCTTGCCCCTTCAGCCAGGCCGCTTAACGCCATGCGGTTTTCCCGCTGGTCCAGAAAGTAGCCGGTCTTCTGGCCGCCTGCCAGGTCGACCAGAAAGCCTAACCCGTTCTCATGGATCTCCACCAGTGGCTCAAAAGGGCCTTTTAGGATACCGGTTCTAAGCGGCAGTCCCTCCAATTCCCGCACGGAAACGTCGTTGCGCTCGTATATGCCGGACGGGGCCAGGAGTTCATCCAAAATTTTCACAATCAGGTCCTTGTACCTGTCGATACCGAGGGCCAGCGTTTGCAGCGCCAGATAATCACCAAATTTATCCACAATTAGCGCCGGCAGAAAATCGGCCTCGGCAAAAATCAACCGGCAGGCGTCGGTATCACGTACCACCCGCCGCCGGTATTCCAGCGCCGCCTTTATCCGGGCCGCGAAAAAATCGCGGTTAATCTCTTCAGAACGGTTACGTGTCAACATGCGCACCAGGATTTTTGAGGCCGGGTTGATATACCCGCGCCCAAGAAACTTGCCTTTAGCGTCAATTACCTCCACGATGTCTCCAGGCAGAAAGTCACCGGAGATTTCATCAACTTCAGTCGAGTAAATCCAGGGATGGCCCCCTGCCACCCGGTGCTGCCTGTTCCTGGCCAATTTCACCTCTGCCAAATGCTGCACTCCTGTCTTTTAAAACCGTATTTTTTTATCTAAACCAACCATGTTTTTCAATTGCAAACTTCCCTGAAAATGCAGGTGCGAATTCATTCGCACAAAGGCTACATTATATCACCCAGTTCGGCGCTAACGCGCCGTGTACGATTGAAATCGCACCTGCATCGGCTGGTGTTTTCATGATATGTGACGCCGCGATAGCGGCGTGTGGAACTATCCAGAGATAACGCATATTTATATTCTTATGAGCTGTTTTATAGGCGCGATTTTAATCGCACATTTAGTATTACCGGCCCGCCAAACGGAATGCGCTCTCCTGAGCCCGGCTCATAACTTCTTCCTCGTCAATGGTCAGGACCAGCCTGTCTTCCATGACGATCTCACCGTTAATGATCACGGTGTCCACGTCAGCCGACTGGGCGGCATAGACCAGGTGCGCAATCAGGTCGTGCTGCGGGTAGAGGTGAGGGCGCTGGAAGTCGACCAGGATCAAATCGGCCTTCATACCGGGCTTCAACATCCCCACGTCGCCAAGACCCAGCACACGGGCTCCGTTGGACGTAGCCATTTGCAGGGACTTAAAGGAAGGCATCGCCATCGGGTCGCCGGTGGCGATTTTATGCAGCAGGGACGCTATGCGCATTTCCTCCATCATATCGAGGTTGTTGTTGCTGGCAGCCCCGTCGGTACCCAGGCCTACTATTGCCCCCGCCTTGAGCAGCTCCGTTACCGGGGCAATACCGCTGGCCAGCTTCATGTTGCTGGCGGGGCAATGGGCCACACCGACCTTTTTGGCAGCCAGAACGGCAATATCTTCTTGTTTCAGATGAACACAGTGGGCTGCCAGCACCGGCAGGTCAAAGAGGCCGATTGAATCGAGCAACTGGACGGGTGTCATGCCGTACTTTTCCTCGATTTGCCGGATTTCGTCCTGTGTCTCGGCCACATGGATGTGGATACCGGCATCATACTTCTCTGCTAATGTCATGACCCTTTTTAAATAATCCGGCGGACAGGTGTAAGGAGCATGCGGCCCAAACATGGTGGTAATCCTGCCGTCGGCCCTGCCGCTCCAATCTTTCACCAGTTTTACGTTTTCTTCAATAGCCCGTTCGGCAGCGGGTCCGGCCCCCACCATGCCGCGCGCCAGGCAGGCCCTGATGCCGCTTTCCTCCACGGCCAGGGCCACTTCGTCCATTTCAAAATACATATCGGCAAAAGTAGTGGTCCCCGACTTGATCATTTCCAGGCAGCACAGCATTGCCCCCCAGTAACAATCCTCCGGCTGCAGCTTGGCTTCCAGCGGCCATATTTTCTCGTTAAGCCACTTCATCAATGGCAGGTCGTCGGCGTAGCTGCGCAGGAGGGTCATAGACGCGTGCGTGTGACAGTTGATAAAACCCGGCATCGCCACCATGCCGCTGCCGTCAATAACGTGCTCGGCTATAAAATTTTTGGGGACACATCCTTGAGGTCCCGCTGCTATGATGCTGTCACCCGCGATAGCTACCTCGCCGTTATGAAAAACAGCGTCGTGCTTCTCCATAGTCAACACGGTAGCGCCTTTTATTAAAATTCTAGCCATTTTGCTCCCCCCGGTTACTTATTCATGCCACTCTCGCATGTAAGCTTCCTGCTCGCTGGTAAGGCTGTCAATAACTACGCCCATCGATTTAAGCTTAAGAGCGGCCACCCGCCGGTCAATCTCCTCCGGTACGTGATACAGCCTCTTCTGGAATTGTTGTGCGTTTTCCACAATATACCTGGCTGAAAGCGCCTGCACGGCAAAGGACATATCCATGATTTCAGCAGGATGCCCGTCACCGGCCGCGAGGTTAACCAGCCTTCCTTCAGCCAGAAGGTAGATTCTGCGCCCGTCTTTCAGGGTGAACTGCTCGATATTATGGCGAGCCTGACGCTGTTCCACCGCCATGGCTGCCAAATCAGGTTTGTTGATTTCTACGTCAAAGTGCCCGGCATTAGCCAGGATGGCCCCATCTTTCATTTTTATGAATTGGCGCTGTGTAAGGACATCCCGGCAGCCTGTAACCGTGATAAAAATATCACCCTGGGTGGCGGCCCCATCCTTGTTCATGACCTGGTAGCCGTCCATGCAGGCCTCTATCGCCCGCACCGGGTCAACTTCGCACACAATGACACGGGCGCCCAGCCCTTTGGCACGCATGGCCACGCCCTTGCCGCACCAGCCATAGCCCATTACTACCGCAGTCTTGCCGGCTACCACCAGGTTGGTAGTCCGCATGATCCCGGACCAGACCGACTCTCCGGTACCGTAACGGTTGTCAAACAGGAACTTGCACTGGGCGTTGTTTACCGCGAGCATCGGGAAGAGCAGCTTGCCCTCGCGATCCAGCGCTTCGAGACGCCGGATGCCGGTGGTGGTTTCCTCGCAACCGCCGGCAACCCCCCCGGCCAGGTCCCTGCGGATCGTATGCAACAGGCTGACCAGGTCTCCCCCGTCGTCAATGACCACCTGTGGCCGCGTATCAAGAGCCTGCAGCAGGTGGTTATGATACTCCTGGCCGCTGGCGTTATGCCAGGCGTAAACCTTTATCCCTGCCGCGGCCAGGGCCGCCGCCACGTCGTCCTGGGTGGAAAGCGGGTTGGACCCGGTGACGGTCACTTCCGCCCCGCCGGCCCGGATAACCTCGGCCAGGTAGGCTGTTTTGGCCTCCAGGTGAATGGACATCGCAACCCGAGCGCCGTCGAAGGGACGGTCCCGCTCAAATTCCTCGCGTATATGGTTCAACACAGGCATGTGGGCTCGCACCCAGTCTATTTTTAATCGCCCGCCAGGAGCGAGCTTAATGTCTTTAATAGCATAATCGGACAAATCAGTCTGCCTCCTTGTTGAGAGATGGGACGTGAGTCGTGGGTATATACTGCATTCCCCTGGGGTCATGCACGAATAAATTCGCACCCGCTTTGTTCAGCGGAGAATCGTATTCGCAGCGATAAGACAGGGGCCGGTTTGAAATGAAGCGTTAAGAAAATAGACCTTTAATCATATAAGCCTTCAGCTTTTTTGATATAGTTACGATTTCTGCAGACACAGTTTAGGATTTTTACATTGCATTTGGCTTTTGTAGGAATGGTTCGGCTATTACCCCTCTACCGTTTTTTTAAGGTTCTCCAGGTAGGGCGGGCGAACAATCCCCCGTTCGGTGATGATGGCTGCAACCAGACGGGCCGGTGTAACATCAAAGGCAGGGTTCCAGACCTGCACCCCCGTGGGGGCTATTTGTTGTCCGGCCAGGTGGGTTACCTCGGCCATATCCCGTTCTTCAATTGTTATCTCGGAACCCGAGGTCAAGCTCAAGTCTACCGTGGAAATGGGGGCGGCCACGTAAAATGGGATATTATGCTCTTTGGCCAGGACCGCCAGGCTGTAGGTACCGATTTTATTGGCCACGTCACCGCCGGCGGTAATGCGGTCCGCGCCCACCAGTACCAGGTCAACCATGCCTTTGGCCATCAAATAGCCGGCCATATTATCCGTGATTACGGTTACCGGGATGCCCTCCTGGCACATTTCCCAGGCGGTCAGACGGGCGCCCTGCAAAAGGGGCCTGGTCTCACCGGCAAAAACGCTTATATCTTTGCCTTCCTCCCTGGCCGCCCGGATCACCCCCAGGGCAGTCCCGTAACCCGCTGTAGCCAGAGCCCCGGCGTTGCAGTGGGTAAGAATGCGGGCCCCTTGTGGTATAAGCTCCCGGCCGTATTTCCCCATCCTCCTGTTACCGGACTCATCCTCCTGATGAATGGCGTGGGCCTCGTCAAGGACAACTTGCCGAAGTACCGCCGGGTCGTCCGACTGGGCGCCAACCAACCTGCGCATGACCCGGTCTACAGCCCAGCACAGGTTAACAGCCGTCGGCCTGGTGGCCGCCAGTTCACCGGCTGCCTCCCGTAATTCTGCTATATAGGCCTCCCTGGAGCCGGTTTCAATTTTCCCGGCCGCCAACGCCAGACCGTAAGCAGCGGCCGCCCCGATGGCCGGGGCGCCACGCACCGAAAGGTTTTTAATCGCTGTAGCCACCTCGTGGTAATCACTGCACCTGAGGTAATTTACCGTGCCGGGGAGGCCGGTCTGATCCAGCAGTTCCAGCAGGCCTTCCTCCAACCAGCGCATGGTTTCCAAAACTGTTCACCCCCATTATGCTTTACCAAGCTGCTGAAAATGATAGGTTCGTACAAATGGTCGCAGGGTACAGGTGTATCCTGTCCCCCAACTTGGTTATGAATAAATGATTAGAAGGATGAATACTCAGCGATGTGTTTAAGGGATTATACTGCGTTCCTTTGTGGTCAGGTGCGAATGAATTCTCTGTACTACCCCAGTTTGACCTGGTCCAGCGCACTATGGCAATCACAGCGGCGATCCGGGTCAAGCCAGTGGATGGCCTGCATTACCAGTTTTCTGATGTTCTCTCCGTACTGCATCATCACATCTACAACTTCCTGGTGCGTCAGGCGGCTAGGGGATATCCCTGCGGCATAGTTGGTAACCATGGCGATAGTGGCGTAACACATTTCAGATTCCCTGGCCAGACAGACCTCCGGGACACTGGTCATACCTACCAGGTCGCCACCCAGCAGGCGGTACATTTTTATCTCGGCGGCCGTCTCAAAACGGGGTCCCTCGCAGCTGACGTAGGTCCCTGACGAGTGCGAGGTAAAGCCCAGGCTGCGTGCGGCATGTGAAAGGATCTCCCGCAGTTCCGGGCAGTATGGCTCGGTCATGTCAACGTGCACCACCCCGGACATGCCCCCGTCAAAAAAGGTGTGCTGCCGGCATTTGGTAAAATCAAGAAACTGGTCTACAAAGATAAAGTGACCGGGCTGCATCGCGGGGTTAAGCGACCCCACGGCTCCGGTGGCCAGAATATTCTTGACCCCCAGTTTTTTCAAGGCCGTAATATTGGCACGGTAATTAATCAAGTGCGGCGGGACTGAATGGTCTTCATGGTGGCGGTTCATAAAAGCCACCGGTTTACCGCGGTAGTTTCCGATTTTGAGCTGCACTTCACCGTATGGCGTTCCCACAGTCTCATCTCTAATGTTAGTCATAATATTCGGGTCGTATACTCCCGTTCCGCCAATCACGGCAATTTTTACTTCCATAATTATCTAGCCCCCTCTTCGTTGAGTGCAATGAGCAATTTGGATCTTTCTCCTAATATTCGCCTCTTTTGGTTTCTTTTCCTCTTCAGCGTAAAAAATAGGCAGTGGTTTAATTCATCAGCTGCCGCCCTCCACCTTCAGGAAAGTGAGGCGGTGGTCATAATGACAATTTGGACAGGCAAAAAGGTGGACACAGTGGGCGCCGTCATCACAGCCGTAACCATCCTGGTAGATGTCCTGAGCCAGATAAGGGCTGTAATCGTCGTAATAATCCTGGATTTTTCCAGCGTCAACCATCTGCCGGCCGCAATTGGGACAGTTCTTCTCTACTGCGATCAAGCTGTTGCAAACCGGACACACCACCACAGCGCTCACCCCGAAAGAAAAGTATGTAACTACTATATGCAAATGAATCAACTATGATTTTCAACCACATACTACCGGCAAAAAAAACATCTACGTACAATGTGTGCCCAGAGCAGGTTTTTATTGTACCCTTTTAGTTTTTCCCGAAAAGTTTACAATAGTCCGTTGACAAATATATCTTAATATCGTAATATATGAATTAACAGATTAATACAAAGGGGTAATGATATTGAAGGAAATGGAGCCATATATTGAGAAAGCGGAACTGCTCAAAGCGCTGGCCCATCCCACCAGGCTCTGCATTGTCCACGGCCTGCTGGAAAGCGAGTGCAATGTCAATTACATCATAAGCTGTCTTGAATTACCCCAGTCAACGGTTTCCCAGCAACTCGGTATCCTGCGCAGCAAAGGGATTATTGAAGGCCGCCGCAAGGGAACTGAGGTATGCTATAAGGTTACCAATGAACTAGCCCGCGAGATTGTAAGATTTTTATTTTTTGATCAAAAACAAGAGGAGGACTCATAATGAATCCCCAAAAACAAAAGTTACTCATTATCGGCGGTGTAGCCGCGGGTACCAAAGCAGCCGCCAGGGCCAGGCGGGTGGACCCCGACTTGGAGATTACGGTTATAACCAAGGACCAACATATTTCTTACGCCGGGTGCGGTCTTCCCTACTATATAGGCGGGGTTATCAGGGAGGAGAAAGAACTGCTGGTCAAACACCCGGAAGATTTTCAGGTGGACATGGACATCAAAGTCCTGACCCTTCAGGAAGCCCAAAAAATCCTGCCGGAGGAAAAGCTTGTAATTGTAAAAGATCTTTCCAGCGGTGAGATCCGGAACATGCCTTATGACAAGCTGCTCCTGGCGACCGGCGCCTATCCCCTTGTTCCGCCGCTGGATGGCAGGGAATTGGGCAATATCTTTACCCTGCGCACCGTTTCAGACGCTTCTGCCCTCAAGGAAAAGCTGCACGGCAACCCGCGGGAAGCCGTTGTTATCGGCGGAGGGCTGATTGGTTTGGAAGCGGCGGAAAATCTGGCGCGCCTGGGTATCAAGACTACGGTAATCGAACTGGCCCCCCACGTCCTGCCGCCTTTTGACCGTGACGTGGCCCTGCATGCGGAAAAACACTTGAGAGAAAATGGGGTTGAAATCCTGACCGGGACAGCCGTTAAGAGTTTTACAGATAACGGACAGGGAGAAGTGGGCGCCGTACTGACCAGCGCCGGCGCCATTAAGGCCGATTTCGCGGTGCTTGCAGTGGGAGTTCGCCCCAACGTGGAACTGGGCCGGCAGTGCGGTATCGCCTTGGGACCGACCGGGGCTATTGCCGTGAACAAAAAGATGGAGACAAATATTAAAGACATCTACGCCGCCGGTGATTGCGCCGAAAATACCAACCTTATTACGGGGAAACCGGTATGGTACCCAATGGGGTCCAATGCCAATAAAACCGGCCGTGTAGCCGCCAATAACATAGCAGGTGGCGGCGGGGATACCCTCGAAGGATTTTTGGGAACGGCGGTTGTTAAACTGTTTGACCTTAACCTGGCCAAGACCGGCCTGTCAGAAAGAGAAGCCAGAGCCATGGACTATGATCTAGAAACCGTCCTGGTTCCGGCCCCCGACCGGGCCCACTACTACCCTGGCAGTCGCCAGATAATAACCAAACTCATTGTTGAACGTCAGAACCGCCGCGTCCTCGGCGCTCAGGTTTTTGGCGAGGGCACAGTGGATAAACCAATTGATATCCTGGCCACAGCCATCACTTTAGGAGCAACCGTCGACCAGGTGGCAAAGCTGGACCTGGCCTACGCCCCGCCCTTTTCCACCGCCATGAGTTCAACCATCGTCGCAGCCAACGTGATGATGAATAAACTGCAAGGAAAGTTTAAGGGAACCAATCCCCTGGCCCTGAAGGAAAGGATGGATGCCGGAGCAATCCTCTTGGATATCAGAACCGAGGAAGAATTCTTCGTCCGCTCCATCCCGGGTTCCATCAATATTCCCCTGGGCCGGCTCATGTCCCGGCTCGATGAGTTGGACCGCGCCAAGGAGATAATTATTAACTGTAAAGTGGGATTTCGCTCCTACAACACGCTTCTGAAGCTTAAGAAGCTCGGCTTTGAAAACCTCAGCATCCTGGAAGGCGGGATCAGCGCCTATCCTTTCGAAATTGAATAAGGAGGCTTGAAAAATGGCGGAAAAGTTTATCAATTGCAGAGGGCTGCAGTGCCCGGGACCGATCGTGCGTCTGTTTAAGGAAGCCCAAACCTGTGCCGCTGGGGACATCATGGAAATCGAGGCAACCGACCTCGGTTTTAAAAAAGACATAGCTGCCTGGTGTAAAAAGACGAAAAACGAGCTGCTCTCCCTGGAAGAAGAGAACGGCGTTATTAAAGCCAGGATCAAAAAAGTTGACCAGTCTTAGTTCCCCGCTGATGCCTGTTTTTTTGAAAGGGTGGTAACAATGGACAGCAATAAGAAAACAATTATTGTTTTCAGCGGCGACCTGGATAAGGCGATGGCTTCGCTGATTATTGCCAACGGCGCCGCCGCGATGGGCAATGAAGTGACCATGTTCTTTACCTTCTGGGGCCTCAACATCCTGCGCAGACCGGAAAAGGTCAGAGCCAGAAAAACCTTCCTGGAAGCCCTCTTCGGCTGGATGATGCCGCGCGGCGCGGGAAAACTTGGCTTATCGAAAATGAATTTCGGCGGCATGGGCGCCTACATGATGAAAATCATCATGAAACAAAAAAATGTCAGCACCATCCATGAACTTTTAGAATCAGCCAGAGACCTGGGGGTAAGGCTTATCGCCTGCACCATGTCCATGGACGTCATGGGGCTGAAAGAAGAGGAACTAATCGACGGCCTTGAGTACGCCGGCGTGGCCACCTACCTTGGCGCAGCCGACGAGGCCGGTGTTAACCTGTTCATTTAGACACCTCTGCGGCTGACCCGTCGAGCAGAAGATGAAACTTTTAGCCAATGCGGGTTCTAATGCGCATTCGTTGAAATATTCAGCGGATGCTTTTTCTTTTTAGCTGCAACGTTACAGTAAGAGCTATAAACCAGGGATTATTGTGTACATCCTTCTCAACAACCCCGTCCCCTTGTCAACCTTTAGGAGAAGAGGGCGTCGACGAACTCCACCGGGTTGAATTCCTTCAGGTCGTCGATACCTTCCCCGATACCGATCAGCTTCACCGGGATGCCCAGGGTCTGCCTGACTGCTATGATGACACCGCCCTTTGAGCTGCCGTCAAGCTTGGTCAGGGCAATGCCGGTTACCCCGGCGGCTTCGCAGAATAGTTTGGCCTGGTTGATTGCATTTTGGCCGGTGGTGGCATCCAGTACCAGCAGGACCTCGTGGGGGGCGCCGGGCATGTCGCGATCCAGCACGCGGCCAATCTTCTTCAGCTCCTCCATGAGGTTGCTTTTGGTATGCAGCCTGCCGGCGGTATCGATAATCAACAGATCAGCCTGACGAGCCTTGGCCGCCTGCAAGGAGTCAAAAGCAACCGCAGCCGGGTCGGAACCCTCCCGGTGCTTAACCAGGTCTATACCGACACGGTCAGCCCACACTTCCAGCTGATCGATAGCTGCGGCGCGGAAAGTGTCGGCGGCGCCTAGAATAACCTTCTTGCCTTCCGATTTATATAGATAAGCCAGTTTACCGATAGTGGTGGTTTTGCCTACACCGTTTACTCCCACAACCATTACTACGGTTGGAGAATCCAAACTGGTATTGAGACGGCCCGGCAGAGAACCAAGCATTTCCCGGATGAGTTCTTTAAGGAGAGGCTTCAACTCGGCAGCGTCCTCAACCCGCCGTTCCCTGACGGTGCGGCGCAGCCTGTCCACCAGTTCCATAGCAGTAGTGACACCTACATCGGCCTGCACCATCACCTCTTCCAGTTCCTCGTACAAATCCTCATCAATAGCCTTGCGGAGGTGTACGAGATCGTCGATTTTCTCGACAAAAGAATGGCGGGTTTTGTTCAGGCTATCCTTTAAACGGTTGAAAAAGCCCATGAGCCAAATTGACCTCCCGGATTACTCGATATAGTTCATGCAGATCTAAGCTGCATTCCTTTGGAGACTTTGTGCGAATGAATTCGCGCCTGTATTACCTTCCGCTCCTTTTTCTACCCAAGTCAAGTCCGGCCAGGGCAGACTTGGCAGCCTGCTGCTCGGCGTCTTTTTTGGAGCGGCCGCTCCCGCGGCCGGCCACCTCGCCCTTTAAAAGTACTCCGGCTGTAAAGATCTTATGGTGGTCCGGGCCCTCTTCCTTCAAGATCAGGTATTGGACCTGGCCGCCGCCGCGCTGCTGGACAAGCTCCTGTAATTCGGTTTTATAATCACGGTCCAGACGCCCTTCGAGGACATCTTGAATAACCGGCGTTAGATATCCTATTGCGGCGTCGCTGGCCCCGGCCAGCCCCTGGTCCAGGTAAATGGCTCCAAGGAGCGCTTCAAAAGCGTCTGCCAGGATCGAGGGACGCTCCCTGCCGCCGGATCTTTCCTCTCCCTTACCCATGTAAAGACAGGGACCAAGTTGCAGCTCTACAGCCACCCTGGCCAGGGACGGCTCGCATACCACCGCGGCTCTAAGCTTGGTTAAATCCCCTTCGTCCAGGTCGGGGTGGTTCCGGTAGAGAAAGTCGCTGATAGCCAGCTCCAGGACGGCGTCGCCCAGAAATTCCAGGCGCTGGTTGTTTTTGACACCGTTCTGGCGGCTTTCATAGGTGAAAGAACTGTGCGTCAGCGCCTGGACCAGCAGGTCCTCGTCCCGCCAGACTATCCCAAGTTTTTTTTTCAATCCGGCCTGGTTATCCTTAACGCCCATATTCTTTGAAAGCAAGCGTGGCGTTGTGGCCTCCGAAGCCAAAAGAGTTGGAGAGGGCAAAACGCACCTTTGCCTTTCTGGCCACGTTGGGTACAAAGTCAAGGTCACAGTCCGGGTCAGGCTGCTCGTAGTTAATTGTAGGCGGGATCACACCCCGCTGTATAGCCAGGACGCAGGCCATGGCCTCCAGCCCGCCGGCGGCGCCCAACAAGTGGCCGGTCATGGATTTGGTCGAGCTAACCGCTATATTGGGAGCATGCTCCCCGAATAATTTTTTGATGGCCAGAGTTTCCGCTTTATCACCCAGTGGCGTGGAGGTGGCATGCGCATTGATATAATCAACAGACTCAAGCGCCGCGCCCGCGTCCTTGAGGGCTGCCTTCATCGAATTAACCGCGCCGTTTCCTTCCGGATCGGGGGCGACCATGTGATAAGCGTCACAGGAACTTCCATAACCAACAATTTCAGCGTATATCCTGGCGCCCCTCTTGAGGGCGTGCTCAAGGCTCTCCAGAATCAGTATGGCGGCGCCTTCTCCCGCGACAAAACCATCCCTTCGAGCGTCAAATGGACTGCTGGCCTTCTCCGGTTCTTCATTGCGGCTCGACATGGCTTTCATCGTGCAAAAGCCGGCCATGGCCAGGGGCGTGATAGGCGCTTCCATCCCCCCGGTGACCATTACATCAGCATAGCCCCACTGCAGCATTTTGAAGGCGTCTCCAATGGCGTTGCTGCTGGAAGCGCAAGCCGATACGCTGGTAATGTTGGGACCGCGCAGCCCATAGCTGATCGCCACCTGCCCGGCGCCCATGTTGGAGATAATCATGGGCACAAAAATCGGGCTGACCCGGCTTGGCCCTTTTTCAGCCAGGACCCTGGCCTGGTTTTCCAGGGTTTCGATACCACCGATACCGGAACCGAGTATTACCCCGATGCGATCCCTGTCCTCAGTTTCCAGGTCAAGGTTGGCGTCTTCAATGGCCATACCTGAAGCAGCAACCGCAAACTGGGTAAAGCGGTCCATACGCCTTGCTTCTTTTTTGTCCATATGTTCAGCCGGGTCAAAGTCAATGACTTCCCCCGCTATTTGCGTACTAAAATTGGCCGCGTCAAACCTGGTTATCCGTCTGATGCCGGAAACCCCGCCGGTAAGGGACGTCCAGAACTGCTCCAGACCTGTTCCCACCGGCGAGATGATTCCCAGGCCGGTAACGACAACCCGTTTTTGCAAAACCATTACCTCTCTTTCAAAAAAGTCCCGTGGTTTCCCCGCGGGACTTGAAACTTGCAAAAAAATTTACTGGTGTTCCTGGATATATTTGACTGAATCACCTACCGTACGGATTTTTTCCGCATCCTCATCGGGTATTTCCAGGTCAAACTCCTCTTCCAGGGCCATAACCAGTTCAACAATGTCCAGCGAGTCGGCGCCCAGGTCATCAACAAAGGATGATTCCATTTTTACTTCTGCTTCTTCTACCCCTAACTGTTCAATAATAATCGCTTTAACTTTATCAATAATTGCCATAATATACATTCACCCCCTTCCGTTACTGTATCCTATTAATCTTTTTACATACATGTCATGCCGCCGTCCGCGGCAATTGTCTGTCCGGTGATATACGCGGCTGCGTCCGTGGCCAGAAAAACGGCCAACCCCGCAACATCTTCAGGCTCTCCAAAGCGTTTCATGGGGATCTGGGCCAGCAATTTTTCCGTTACCTTCTCCGGCAGCCCGGCGGTCATTTCCGTGTTAATAAAGCCTGGCGCCACGGCATTGACGGTGATATTGCGGGAGCAGAGCTCCTTCGCCAGGGCCTTGGTCAAACCCAGGAGACCCGCCTTGGCGGCCGCATAGTTGGCCTGGCCGAAGTTACCGGTCAACCCGACCACCGAACTGATATTGATAATTCTGCCGTACTGGTTTTTAACCATAGTCCGGGCGGCTGCCCGCGCGCAATTGAACGCGCCTTTTAAGTTTACGGAGAGGACTGCGTCCCAATCCTCATCCTTCATCCTCAAGACCAGGTTATCACGGTTGATACCGGCATTGTTGACCAGGATGTCTACCCGCCCGAACTCGTTTTGCGCCGCTTTAATAAGGTCTTCCGCCGCTTCCGGGTCGGCTACATCTGCCTTGAACAGCAAAGCCCTCCGGCCGGCGGCCCTGATTAAATCAGCCACCTCGGCCGCAGCGGCGTCGTTCCTGGCATAATTAACCACAACATCTGCTCCTGCCTTGGCCATGGCCAGGGCAATAGCCCGTCCGATCCCCCGGGAAGCGCCCGTAATAATGGCAACTCTGTCGCTAAGAACCATTTTAGCTAACCTCCTTTGTTAACGCAAGGACTTTTTCCAAAGACGCCAGGTCCTCCACATTATAAAGCGACGCTTCCCGGCAGGTCTTTTTGATCAAGCCGCTAAGCACCTTTCCAGGACCCACTTCAATAAAAGTTTGAATACCACCGGCAGCCAGGAGCCTGACGCTTTCCTCCCAGCGGACCGGGTTGTATACCTGTTTGAGCAGGGAGGCTTTGACTTCGGGCCCCGTCCTGACATAATCGGCCGATACGTTGGCTACCACCGGCATTGACGGATCCGCTATTGCCACCGCGTCTAAATCCTTGGCCAGTTTTTCACCGGCGGGAACCATCAAACTGGAGTGAAAGGGGGCGCTGACCGGCAACGGTATGATTCGTTTAGCCCCGGCCTCCTTTAACAGAGGGCCGGCCGCCTTGAGTCCGGCCGTGTCTCCGGCAATTACGACCTGTCCCGGGCAGTTCAGGTTGACAGCTTCAACCACCCCCGCTGTAGACGCCTCACGGCAAACCGCCGCCACCTCTTCACTCGAAAGTCCCATAACCGCAGCCATCCCGCCCTCTCCCAGCGGAACCGCTTCCTGCATGTACTGCCCCCGTTTGCGCACCAGGCGGACCGCGTCCTCAAAGCTCAGTGAACCGGCCGCCACCAGGGCGCTGTATTCTCCGAGGCTGTGGCCTGCCGCTGCAACCGGGACCGGTCCTTTGGCCTTCCTGATCACAGCCAGACAGGCGATGCTGGTAGTCAGTACCGCGGGTTGGGTAATGGCGGTTTTATTCAGTTCCTCTTGCGGTCCCTCGAAGCACAGGCGAGAAAGTGAAAATCCTAACACAGTGTCAGCCTTTTCAAAGACAGCGGCGGCTTCGGGAAAATGACTGCATAATTCCTTACCCATCCCAACGTACTGGGAGGCCTGTCCGGGAAATACAAAGGCAATTGTCATGTCTATTTCACCACCTTGCTATTTAAATGGTCCAGAACCTCAACAGCATGGCTCAAAACTTCCTGCATGATTTCACCGGCCGGCTGCACCCGTTGGACCATGGCGCTGACCTGGCCGGACATCACCGTCCCGTAGACCACATCGCCCTCAACCATGGCCTGCCTTAAACTGCCGGCGCCAAGCTTTTCAATCTCTTCAACTGGAGCGTTGTTTTTTTCCATCTCTTCGTATTTTCTCGTAAGTTTATTGCGCAGCGCGCGCACCGGGTGCCCGGTTGAAGCGCCCGAGACAGCAGTATCGCGGTCCTTGGATTTAATTACCATTTCCTTCACTTTGGGGTGTACGGTGCACTCCGCTGCGCAGATAAACCTGGTACCCATCTGAACTCCCACGGCGCCCAGAGAGAGGGCCGCGATCAACCCCCTGCCGTCGTAAACACCTCCGGCGGCAATTACCGGTATATCAACGGCGTCGACCACCTGCGGCACCAAGGCCATGGTAGAGATCTCACCGATATGGCCGCCTGATTCCATGCCTTCAGCGATTAACGCGTCAACTCCGCTCCGGATGAGCCTTTTGGCTAAAGCCACCGAGGAAACCACCGGGATAACCTTTGTCCCGACCTTACGCAAAGGCGGCACATATTTACCAGGGTTTCCTGCTCCGGTTGTAACTACAGCCACCGGTTCCGCTTCTAAAAGCTTCATCACTTCATCTACAAAGGGCGAACGCAGCATCACGTTAACCCCAAACGGCTTGTTGGTCAGCTGCCTGGCCCGGTGAAGCTGGTCTCTAAGCCAGTCCGGAGGAGCAGCGCCGGAACCGATGATCCCCAGACCACCCGCATCGGACACGGCTGCCGCAAGTTCGGCGGTGGCAACCCAGGCCATACCTCCCTGTATAATAGGATATTCTATATTCAGCAAGTCACATAATGCAGTTCGGATCAAGACGAATCCCTCCCCCGTATCAAAGATACTAATTCTTTTATGCCGGGCTTCCCCACTTTATCACTGTGGCTCCCCAGGTCAAACCAGCCCCGAAACCAACCATAACAATGTGGTCACCCTGCTTGATGCGCCCGTCTTGGACAGCCTCCGTCAAAGCCAGGGGTATCGAGGCGGTTGAAGTATTGCCATACCGGTCCAGGTTGACCAGCACCTTATCCATGGACAGGTTCAACCTCTTGGCGGCTGATTCTATAATTCTGATATTGGCCTGATGCGGTATAAAATAGTCGATATCCGATCTATTCAGGCCGGCGGCAGCCAGGACTTCCAGAGCTGCTTTACCCATAACCCGCACCGCAAACTTGAAGACTTCCTGACCGTCCATATGGATAGTGTGGAGCTTTTGGTCGACTGTTTCCCTGGTGGCCGGCTGCCTTGAACCCCCGGCCGGTACACTCAGAAGCTGACCTTTGGAGCCGTCGGACCGTAGTGTGAAAGACAATATACCATTACCTGCCGGAACAGGACTTAAGACCACCGCCCCTGCCCCGTCACCAAAAAGGACACAGGTCTTGCGATCCTCCCAATTGACAATCCTCGATAAACATTCTGCTCCTATAACCAGGACTTTTTTATAAGTACCTGAGGTAATAAACTGGCTGCCGGTCGCAAGAGCATAAACAAAGCCGGTGCAGCCAGCCGCCAGGTCAAAGGCTGCTGCCTTAACGGCCCCCAAACGGTCCTGCACCAGGCATGCTGTGGCCGGAAAAATGGTATCAGGGGTATTTGTGGCCACAATAATGAGCCCCAGCTCTTCCGGAGCCACTCCCGCATCCGCCAGGGCGCGTTCACCGGCAATGACGGCCAGGTCTGATGTCGCCAGTTCCGGAGAGGCGATGCGCCGTTCTTTTATGCCTGATCTGGTGCGGATCCATTGATCGTTGGTGTCAACCATTTTCTGCAGTTCGTCGTTGGTAAGAACCCGATCAGGAAGATAAGCTCCTACTCCTATAATACCGGCGTTACACACTTCTCTTGGCAAGCTTGCTCCCAACTCCTTCGTTAATTCCTGTTTGCGAGATACTGTCTAAAATCGAATCCACCAGGCGGTTATCCACCGACTCCATGGCCACCCGGATCCCGTTCTTGACGGCCTTAGCCGTAGAACTCCCATGACAGATAATCGATACGCCGTTCACACCCAACAGCGGCGCTCCGCCGTATTCGGCATAATCGATGCGTTTTTTAAACCTCATTAGGGCTTTTACGGCCATAACAATCCCTATTTTGGCCAACCAGCTCCTGTTAATTTCCTCTTTCAGCGTGTTATACAGAGCTCCGGCAATTCCTTCCGCCGACTTTAGAACTACATTGCCGATAAACCCGTCGCACACGACAACATCCACCGTGCCCCGGAAAATGTCCCTGCCTTCGATATTACCGATAAAGTTGATGCCGGCTTGCTGCAGCAGGGGGTAAGCCGCCAGGGTTAACTCGCTCCCCTTGGTCTCCTCCTCCCCGTTGCTAAGGAGGCCGACACGGGGATTGGCCACACCCAGGACTCTTTTGGCGTAAAGATAACCCATCACGCTGAACTGCAAGAGGTTTTGAGGTTTGCAGTCGACATTGGCGCCCGCATCCAACAGGACGGTATAACCTTTTTCACTGGGGAGCACCCCGGCGATAGCCGGGCGGTCAATTCCTTTAATCCGGCCCAGACCCAATAGGGCCGCCGCCATCGCTGCTCCGGTACTGCCGGCGGAAACCAGGGCGCCGGCTTCCCCGTCTTTAACCAGTTGGGTAGCCCTTACAATAGAAGAATTTTTTTTACGTCTTACGGCCACCGCGGGATGCTCGCCCATATCTACAACCTCAGGAGCGTGGACGATGCTTATCAACTCGCCGGGGTCAATGCCCCCAAGCTCAACACGGATTCTCTCTTCGTCGCCGACCAGGATTACGGCCTGCTTATACTCCCTGGCCGCCATTAGGGCTCCCTTTACGATTTCACCCGGGGCGAAATCGCCGCCCATGGCATCCACTGCTATTTTCACTGCGGCACTCCCTCTTCCTGCAGGGCAAACACTAGAAATTTACCTTTAAAAACAATTTCATCCTTGACCTCGGAGGTAACTTTTACCATGTATTTATTGCCTTTTTTTATTTTTATAACCGCCTTCGCCAGAATTTTTTCACCACAGTAGACCGGCCGCTTGTAGCTCACCCTGGCTGCTCCGGTTAGCGCCGCCCCTGCGTCAATCACCGCGACCGCCAGTGAATTGGCCTGGGCAAAGATGTGATGTCCCCTGGCGACACTGGTCTTGCTGAGGGTCATGGCTGGTGTAACCGGCAGGATCGACATGCCACTGTTGCCGATTTCAAGGTCTACCAGGTCTCCCACCAGTTCTCCGCCGGACATGGTCCTGAGCTGCCGTCCTCCTCTGGCCACGTTCTTGACACGTTCCCGCAACTCCGGAATCTGCAAATCAAACCGGTCCAGCCGTATGGTCTGGACGCTAACTTTGAGAATAGAGGCCAGGTCCTCGTCGGTCAGAAAGGGGTCTTCCTCCAGATACCTGCTCAACTGGCGCTGCCTGGTGTTTTTATTTAAACTACACTTGGCCATAACCTCACCCTCATTTACCGCCATCCGGCAAAAAAATTAGTACCTGGTACCAAGAATAGTATAATGTACCTTTTGTTAATTTGCAAGTAAGACAAAAAAAATAAGCTCCGGGTTGATATCCGGGCTTATTTTAAAAAATTGAGATATTTTGCTTTATTTTGCCGCTACCACTTCTCTGGCTTTATAATACCCGCACTCGGGACACAAGTGGTGGGGCCTGATCAGAGCCCGGCACTGCGGGCAGCTTACCAAAACCGGCGCTTCAAGCTTCTCATTTGCGGCGCGGCGCTGTCTGCCGCGCTGTTTAGATGATTTCCTTTTTGGAACACCCATACTTCTACACCTCCAGTCATTCGTTCATTCCTTTGAAAATATCGCGCAAAACACTTAAACGGGGGTCAACCTCAGCGCCTGCGCAGCCACATCTTCCCTGGTTCAGGTTTTGCCCGCAACCCGGGCACAATCCCTGGCATTCCTCGTTACATACCGCTTTCATCGGCAACGACATGATCAGACACTTCAAGACCTCGGGGGTTACATCAATTTCATCTCCGCTGAAGGGGATGACTTCCTCTTCTTTGGCCTCTTCAACGGCAGTTGTGTAGATTTCAGAAAAGGGGACTTCAAAAGAATAGCGAAACGGCTCCAGGCAACGGCTACAGTTTAGCTGAAGCAGCCCGGAGGCAGTTCCCTCCACCATAATCGTCTGGCCTGTGTTGGTTGCATTCAAAACAGCTTTGACCGGTCCGTCAAAGCTGATTTTTTCACCTGCCATCTCCATGGGGGGCATATCCGCCACTAGTTCGAAAGAAACCGATTCCCCCGGCGACCTCTTTAGCCTGGCTACGTCCAATTGCAGCATCGTATCGCACACCGCCATTTCAACACCCAAAATTATATTGATTTAGTATAGTCTTGTCAAGATTTTTCCTGTTCTATGCGGTTTTA
This sequence comes from Pelotomaculum sp. FP, assembly GCF_004369245.1. Taxonomy (NCBI): domain Bacteria; kingdom Bacillati; phylum Bacillota; class Clostridia; order Eubacteriales; family Desulfotomaculaceae; genus Pelotomaculum; species Pelotomaculum sp. FP. The sequence goes on from NZ_QFGB01000037.1 coordinate 24,144, forward strand.
CGGTGTTCCCGTTTTCACCAGCTTCCGGTCCGGGGAAATAGGACTTCCTGTATCGATGTGGCCGTATAGAGTTTCTACTTCCTTGCCTTCCACCAGGAATTGCACCTTTGTGATCCCGGGCACTTCGGCCAAAGAGTTGACAACCGAATAAACCAGGGCGATTTCACCGGCAGAGCCTGCGTAATTGCTGTTTTTGATTTCCTTTGAAAAATCGGCATAAGCTGTCTCCTGTCTAACCGACAGGGAAAGCAGCCTGGTCTCTTCAGGTAAAGTCCTTTGTAACAAATGGCTCTCCGGTCCCTTGATTAACTCTTTGACCACGGCTTCCCCGATATTATCCCCCTGAACAGCGACCTGCCGTTTTTCAGGCACCAGGCACATGGCCTGTTCGTCGGAGAAATATAGTACCAGCTCTCTTGTCTCTTCCCCGGCCCCCTGCGAAAGGGGTTCGGGCGTGTTTCCAGCGGGATTTTCCACCTGCTGGTTAAATATAGGAGCATAGGCTCCCAACAAAAACGCAGCGGCGCCCAGGCCAACCACCAGCAAAAACAGCTTAATCCAACGGTTTTTGAACTTGGACAAAACAATCGCCTCCCTCATTATTATTTAAGCCTTTTGTATAAAAATCAAGACTTACTTCATAATTAATTCACATCCCCATTGTATTCACCGGGTTGCCGAGTTGGTTTGATAGGGTCTAAAATCCAGGTGACCGGCCATATTATTAAGAGAACTCATTTTCAAAAAGACAGCCGGTGAATTCATGGCGAGATTAAATTTAAAGGGTTTTACAAAGATAGACGACCGGCGGCGGGATATGGTTCGCCTCCTTTGGACTGTCTGTGCTCTGGCCTTTGTAATCAGCATGGCGCTGTACCCGCGGGTGGTCTTTGACGGGGCGGCTCTCGGTCTGAAAACCTGGTGGAACATTGTTTTCCCCGCCCTCCTGCCCTTTTTTATTGCCTCCGAACTGCTGATGAATTTCGGGGTGGTGCACTTTATGGGGGTCCTGCTGGAGCCGGTGATGCGACCTCTTTTCAATGTCCCCGGCGCCGGCTCTTTTGTCATGATGGTCGGTTTTTTCTCTGGTTATCCAATTGGTTCCATGGTCACGGCCAGACTTCGCTCGGAGGGACTATGCACCCGGATCGAGGCAGAGCGGTTGATGTCCTTTACCAACAACTCGAGCCCGCTGTTTATGCTGGCAGCTGTAGCAATCGGCATGTTCAACAACCCCAAGGTGGGCTTATTGATTGCCGGGGCTCATTACCTTTCCAACCTGACCCTGGGTTTGGGCTTGCGTTTTTACGGCAGGGACGGCCGGGAGCGCTACCCCGGACCTCCACACAGAGACGGCAGCATTATACGGCATGCCTTCCAGCGTATGCTTCAGGTACAGCGAGAGGACCGACGCCCCCTCGGTAAAGTCATGGGTGACGCGGTGCGCAGCGCCGTAACCAACCTGCTCAATATCGGCGGCTTTATCATTCTTTTCGCCGTAATCATCAGGCTGTTGACCACAGCCGGGGTTATTGACGCTCTGGCCGGTATATTGGGGATGCTGCTGCTGCCGCTTGGGTTCGCGCCCGGCATATTACCCGCCCTGGGCAGCGGCTTCTTTGAGATGACCATCGGTTCGAAACTGGCCAGCGAGGCGGCCGCCCCTTTGATCCAGCGGGTGACTGCCGTGGGCATGATCCTGGCCTGGAGCGGCCTTTCCGTCCATGCCCAGGCGGCCAGTATGATTGCCGAGACCGACATCAGGATGAAGCCTTTTATCATGACACGGTTGGCCCACACCGCCCTGGCCGGCCTGTACACCTACCTGGCCTGCAGCTGGTTTGCGCCGCTGGAAGAAGCAACCGCGCCGGCCATGGCTGCGGCCGGCGGGTGGCAAGCCCTGGCGCCGTACACCCACGCTAAAATCTTCGGCTTTTTCCTGGCTATCTTAGCAGGGGTGATACTTCTGGCACTGCTGGCACATTTGGCCGGCAGCCTCCGGTTGTTCTTTTTAAGGCTAAAAAGATGAACGGTAACACCATAACAATGGGGACGGTTCTCATTGTAACAAACACTGTTCTCGAAAAGGCTTGACTCGCGGGCTTGGGGTTATCCGGAGCGAACGGAGCACCTGGGTGCGTTCCTTAGCGCGTGCATTGCATGCAGTAAAGCTTAAATAGCGCGTAGCTACCGCATGGCTGTCTGTAGATGCGGTGGATATGATCCCCTCGTTATACAAATGAAGAATTGCGAAGAGAGCGGAGGATAACCCCAAGCCCACTACCCCAGAGGCTTTTCGAGAACGACAGACCAGAGAACTACCTCTGTTTCACTTATCACAAATACTGTTCTCGAAAAGGCTTAACTGCGGGCTTGGGGTTTTCCGGAGTGAACGGAGCACCTGGGTGCGTTCCTTAGCGCGTGCGTTGCTTGCAGAAAAGCTTGAATAGCGCGTAGCTACCGGATGGCAGTCTGCAGATGCGTTCGGCACGACGATCTTGATGCACAAATGGAGAATTGCGAAGAGAGCGGAGGATAACCCCAAGCCCACTACCCCAGAGGCTTTTCGAGAACGGCAGACCAGAGAACTACCTCTGTTTCACTTACCACAAACACTGTTCTCGAAAAGGCTTGACTTGCGGGCTTGGGGTTATCCGGAGCGAGCGGAGCACCTGGGTGCGTTCCTTAGCGCGTGCGTTGCTTGCAGTAAAGCTTAAATAGCGCGTAGCTACCGCATGGCAGTCTGCAGATGCGGTTGGTACGACGATCTTGATGCACAAATGGAGAATTGCGAAGAGAGCGGAGGATAACCCCAAGCCCACTACGCATGAGGCTTTTCGAGAACCAATGGGCTGCAATTAATCTCATTTAATTCTCACCCACAGGTTTTTAAATCAGGCCGGCAGCCAGCAGGACGATGGTTTTTTTTCAATGAGGCTGTTTGTTTTCTTACTGGATGAATTTAGAGCAGGGTTAGAGGAAATGCTATTAAAAGTTTGCCAGCTCATCGTAAAAGAAGGTGAATTTTTTGGCAGGCCTTGTCAGTTTCTTTAACCCGAAATCGGTCGCCATAATCGGCGCGTCCAAGGCTGCTGGTAAGATCGGGAACGTGATTGTTAAAAATATGATCAGCAGTGGTTATACCGGCCCTATTTTCCCCATTAACCCCAAGGAGCAGGAAATCGAGGGGCTCGCCTGTTACCCGGCGGTGGACAAGACGCCAATGCCGGCCGAGCTCGCGGTCCTTTCCCTGCCGGCGTCCCGCACGCTGGATGCAGCCGAGCAGTGTGGCATCAGTGGGGTTAAAAACCTGGTGGTGATCACCGCCGGCTTCAAGGAAACAGGCAAAGAAGGCCTGGAACTGGAGCGCCGTCTGGTGGAAACCTGCCGCAAATACGAAATGAGGATGACGGGCCCCAACTGTGTCGGATTGATTGATACGCACACCCCGATTAACGCCTCTTTTGCTGCCGGCTTTCCTCTCAAAGGGGAAATAGCCTTTATCTCCCAGAGCGGCGCCATGGTCCTCTCCATTCTGGACTGGAGCTACCGGGCCGGTCTTGGCTTCAGCAAGTTTGTCAGCCTGGGCAATAAAGCCGACCTCACCGAGTCCCACTTTATTGAGGACGCCGGACAGGACCCCAACACCAAGGTAATCCTGTGCTACATTGAGGACGTGGAAAATGGCGCTCATTTTTTGGAGGTAGCCCGGACAGCCAGCCGCAAAAAACCCGTAATCATACTAAAATCAGGAACCAGCCAAGCCGGCGCCCAGGCAGCCTCCTCCCATACGGGCGCGCTGGCTGGAAGCGACCTGGCCTATGAAACAGCTTTCCGTCAATGTGGTGTTATTCGCGCCAGAAGTATGGCGGAACTCTTTGACCTGGCCGTGGCCTTTGCCAGCCAGCCGGTACCTTCCGGGGGCAGGGTGGCGGTGGTCACCAACTCCGGAGGTCCCGGGATTATCGCCGCCGACACCATTGAGCAGAAGAAACTCCAGATGGCGCGCTTTTCGCAGGAGACGATTAAGCAACTGCGCGGCTACCTGCCTCCGGAATCCAATATTTACAATCCGGTTGATGTATTAGGGGATGCTAAGGCCGACCGTTTCCGCTTCTCCCTTGACAAAACTCTGTCAGACCCCGGGGTGGACAGCGCTGTGGTACTGGTCTGCCCGACTGCCGTGACAGAACCGGTAGAGACAGCCAGAGCCCTGGTTGATATGAAAGCGGCTTACCCTGAAAAGCCCCTGCTTGCGGCCTACATGGGCGGAGAAAAACTGGCGGAGGGAGTCAAGGTGCTGGAAGAAGCTAAAATACCCTGTTTTACCTTCCCCGAACCGGCAGTTTCCTCGATCAGCGGCCTGACCGGCTACGGCCGCACCAGGGAACTGCCCGCCAATGAGCAGGACTTGAGTTACAAGTGCTCTAATTTAAAAAGCGTCAAGGCTATCCTTTACGATGTAAAAAAAGACAAGCGCCTGGTCCTGCTGGGCAGCGAAGCCGCTGAGGTGGTGGAGGCTTACGGCATCCCCGCCGCTCCGACAGCCCTGGCGGCCAGCCCGGAAGAGGCGGCCGAAAGCGCCGGACAGCTTGGTTACCCTGTAGTATTGAAAATTGCCTCACCTGAGATACTGCATAAGAGCGACGTGGGTGGGGTACTCATAGGGCTCGACTCCCCGGAAAGGGTGTGCGCCGGATTTCTGGAAATCATGAATAATGTCCAGCGCTACCTGCCCAAAGCAGCCGTTTATGGCGTTGAAGTACAAAAAATGATGCCCAAAGGAACCGAGCTGATTATAGGCATGAGCAAGGACATCCAGTTTGGACCTTTAATCGCCTTTGGCCTGGGAGGCATCTATGTAAACCTGTTAAAAGATGTTTCTTTCCGGCTGGCCAGCGGCTTAAACCGCCGGGAGATCGAAAACATGCTGGCCGAAACAAAGGCCTATACCCTCTTGCGGGGCTACCGCGGCGAGAAACCGGCCGACATAGAGGCCATTATAGGGATTATCGGGCGTGTGGCCCGGCTTGTTACCGACTTCCCCGAAATAACGGAAATGGACATTAACCCGGTCTTTGCCTACAACCAGGGCGCATGCGCGCTCGATGTCAAAATTACTGTATCGTGAGGTGCAAAAGGTGAAAAACCTGTTTATCATGGGAACTGCCGGAAGCGGCAAAACCAGCGTTGCGCTGGGACTGGCTTTAAAACTCCGCCAGGAAGGATACCGTGTGGGCTATTTCAAACCTGTGGGAAATGCCGTTGGAACAGGATCAAAGCTGGACGAAGACGGCCTGCTGATGAAGGAAGTACTCCACATGGAGCAACCTGTTGAGACGATTGTACCCTACCTGGCAGGTCCTGCCTACCTTTCCGGCTACAGAAACCCCTGTGAATCGCTCAGGTCCATCCGGCAGGCCTATGAGGCCGTGGCAGAGGATAAGGAACTGGTTATTATCGGGGGGGCAAGCTTTCCGCACATCATGGGCTGCCTGGGACTGGACGCCGTTAGTCTGGCCCTGGAGTTCAAGGCCGCGCCCCTGTTTACCATCAATATAACGGATGACTTCAGCATCGACCAGGCTATTTTTATTAATAGTTATTTGGCCTGTAAAGGATTAAATGTCCTGGGCAACGTCTTTCACAACGTGCCGCTCCCCCTGCTGGCCAAGACAGAAGGAATCTATCGCCCTATTCTTGCGGAGCGAGGTTTTCAAACCCTGGGCGTCATCCCCCAAAACCAGGAAATGACTGCGCCGACCGTTCAAGAATACTACGAGGTCCTGGGTGGCGAGATCCTTGCCGCCAAAGAGAAAATGGACCGCGTGGTCGAGGACGTGGTTATCGGCGCCATGTCCATCGAAAGCGCCCTGGGCTACCTGCGCCGCGCCGCCAATAAAGCTGTCATAACCGGTGGGGACCGTTCGGATGTAGCCCTGGCGGCCCTGGAAACGGACACCTCCGCTCTCATCCTTACCGGCGGGCTATATCCGGACGTGAAAGTGGCGGCAAGGGCTGAGGATAAGGGTGTTCCTGTTATCCTGGTACATTACGACACCTACACAACCATTGAGAAGGCGTCCAGTATCACCAGGAAAATCAGGGCCAATGACGAGAGAGCCATTCATACTGCGGTTGACAACATAGAAAAACACGTTGACTGGCGCAACGTGCTTAAACTACTGCAATAGGCTGCTACTTCATTGACCTCAGTTCAGAGCGGCCCTGCTCAATCTGGCTCGAAAGCTTGTCAAGACTTTCCATAAGATTAGTCAGGACATCGTCGGCATATCTGCGTGCTCCCTCGCGCAGTTCTCTGGCATTGTCTTCAGCCTTGGCCACAATTTCATCCGCCATGTCCTTGGCTTTACGTGCTACCTCGCTTTCGTCAGCCTGTTTTTCAACTTGCTTCTGAGCGTCTTCCAGGAGGCGCATAGCTTCCTTCTGGGAATCATTCATAACTTTTTCCCGTTCCTGGATAATCCACTTCGCCTGTCTAATTTCCTCGGGAATGGTAGTCCTGATACGGTCTAAAAGGTCCAGTATCCGGTCCTCATTTACCATTACTTTCCTGGTTAACGGAACCTTACCACTGGTTTCAATAAGCTCTTCAAGTTCATTAAGGGCGCTCAGCAGGTCCACAGCGGTTATATCCCTCCTTAGTCCTCATGGCAACGTTTAAACTTTTCTCTTAATTTCTCCTCCACTAACGGCGGCACCAAGCTCCGCAGGGAACCTCCAAATGAGGCTACCTCCTTAACTGTAGTGGAGCTGATGAAAGAATACTCTGCCTTGGTCATCAAAAAGACTGTTTCTATGTGGCAGGCCAGTTTTTGATTGGTAAGGGCCATTCTGAATTCGTTTTCAAAATCCGAAACCACCCGCAAGCCCCGTATAATAGCTTTTGCTTTGCACTCAATGGCGGCATCAACAGTAAGGCCTGAAAACGCCTTCACTTCGATGTTGGGATAGTTAGAGAGAACACCCTGCAGTAGTTGAATCCGTTCATCAATCGAAAACAGCGGATTTTTGCCAGGGTTGTAGGAAACTGCGACAATCAACCTGTCAAAGATCAGAGCAGCTCTACCTATAATGTCCAGGTGACCGTAGGTCACCGGATCAAAACTTCCCGGGCAAATTGCGGTTCGCATACGTTATCACCCCGGTGCTTCATTTTCTGCGTAAAAAGAGAGTAAAGTATCACCGTATTTTTCAGTGCGCAGGAGTCTCAAACCGTCCACAGACTGCGGCAGGCAGTCCCTCTTACTGCTTTCAACAATAACCATGCCCCCCGGTTTTAGCAGGTGGTACCGGTCGATATCAGCCAGTGTGACTGCTTCCAGGCTTTTCAAGTAGGGCGGGTCCAGGAAAACAAGGTCGAAAGCTTGTCCTTCTTGTGCTAACAGGTTCAACGCCTCGGTCACTTTGGCGGTAATAAGTCGAGCGCTCGGTTCCAAGCCGCAAGCTTTAAGGTTTTCTTTGATTATGGCGGCATGTCGATGATTTGCTTCGACAAAGACGGCCACGCTCGCGCCGCGGCTCAGCGCCTCGATGCCGATGCTCCCGGATCCCGCAAAAAGGTCCAGAAAACAACAACCCGGTACATGCTCGCGAAGGATATTAAAGAGCGCCTCTTTTACCCGGTCAGCTGTTGGCCGCACTGTCAATCCACCTGGAACTTTGAGTTTCCGGTTTCTGGCTGACCCGGATATCACACGTAAAATACAGATCCCTTCCTTTAATCCATAATTATAGCACAATTATAGAGGAAAATCGATTTAATTAGGAATTTCATTAAAACATTAGGACATTTGCATATTCCTGCCTCTCCAGGATAACCTATTGTTGGTTGTAATTAAAGGGAGGTGACACATTGAACCTTGATTTTTATAAGTCTAACAACATAAACGTTGATCTGGCTGTAGAAGCGCGCGATATTGTCAGGGGGCAGATTGGCCAGGAGATCCCCGGAGTCGTCGTCGACAGGGAGAAATACAGTAACACCACGGTGACGACTGTAAAGATTGTCGAGGATTACGCTGAACAGATCATGGGCAAACCCAGGGGCAATTATATTACCATTGAAGCCCCGGCTCTCCGGGACAACAGCCGCGAAGCTCATCAAGAAGTGGCTGATGTCCTGGCCAAAAAGCTTTCGTCGATGATAAATCTGCCGGAAAACGCCAATATTCTCCTGGTAGGACTAGGCAACTGGCAGGCTACGCCAGACTCACTGGGGCCAAAAGTCATTGAACACAGTATGGTCACCCGGCACATGTACAACTATGCCCCCGAGGAAATCAAACCGGGTATGCGCTCCGTCAGCGCCATTTCCCCGGGCGTGCTGGGTATCACCGGCATCGAAACCGCCGAAATAATCAAGGGAGTAGTTGAAAAAATCCGGCCGGAACTGATAATCGTGGTAGATGCCCTGGCGGCCGGCAGTGTCGATCGGATTGCCACAACCATCCAGATCGCCGACACAGGGGTGAGCCCCGGTTCCGGCATCGGCAACAAGCGCACAGGTATCAACAAAGACACCATGGGTGTCCCCGTCATCGCCATCGGCATTCCGACGGTTGTCAACGCGGCTGTCATCGCTCAGGTTACTCTGGAACACTTTTTGGAACAGATTAAAAACAACCAGGCGCTTGTTCAGCTTTCCCAGAACCTCAACCCGGGTTTAATGCAACAGGCTATCAGCCAGGTTTTAGCCCCGTTTGGCGGCAACCTGACAGTGACTCCCAAGGAAATTGACTCGCTTATCGCCAGCACCTCCAAGACTGTCGCCGGCGGTATTTCCATGGCCCTGCACCCCGCCATTGGCGCGGAAGAATATACTATGTACCTGAACTGATATGAAAGACGGCAGGCGGAAATCTTTTTCCGCCTGCCCACTATGAGATTGGAGTGGATTGACAAGCAATCTTTAAAACGAACCCGTTTTTTGATTCTACCTCCTTAAATACCAGCAAATATAGTATGATTCACCGCAAGCAAAGTTATGCCGATTATTTCAGCTCCAAAAGCTCGCGGAGTAATTCATCGGTTAAGTCTTCCTCTGAATATAAAGGTATTCCATTAGCGCCAAGCATTGCTGCAGTTACTCCCTTTCCTTCCTTAATTACGTGGCTGAAGCTGCCGTCATAAATTTTATGCGCGCCACATGACGGGCTTCTTTCTTTCAATATGGCAGCCTTAACTGGAAAAATCTCAGTAAGATATAAGCTTTGTTCAGCTCCTTTTATAAATTGGCTGGTTACCTCCTCACCCATACTATTTATCGCTTTTGAGCCATCAATTATTTCTACCGGCGCCCTCGGAGTGGCAAGTCCACCCAATTGTTCCGGACAGAACGGCAAATACTTCCCCAGGTGGCTGTATTTCATTAATAAGTCATTTTTGTTGGTGAAAGTGCCGTCGTACTTGGCATGGACACCCAGCAGGCAGGAACTGACCATAATCAATTTTCGATTCTCCTCTCTTTCCGGCAAGGGCCGCCCGGGGACAAGAAACCGGAATCAAGCCGCTTGTTTTTATTTTGTTTTACTATAACTTAATTAAGGCAGTTACACAATCCAAGTCAGGGGACCGTCATGACGGTCCCCTGACTTGGATTTTATTCATATAACTTTTTTCCATATAGGAGGATTTTTTCGAATTATATTTAATTAACTCTTTGTTTTGTTTTTTAACTTTACATATATACGGAATAAAGGAGGATAGTCTGCACTTATTAACAAAGGAAGGGGAGTTTTTTTTGAAAATTGTAAAATTAACACTTCTGACAGCCATTCTCGCGTTGGCTCTACTGGCCGCCGGCTGCGGAAGCAAAGAGACACCAAAAGGAGCGGCCCCGTCTGCCGACGCTGAAAAAATCAAGGTGGCCTTCGTGTACGTCGGGCCCGTAGGCGATGAGGGATTCTCATACGCCCATGATCAGGGACGTCAATACCTGGAAAAGGAAATGCCCAACGTTGTCACAACCAAAGTTGAATCTGTCGCAGAAGGAGCCGACGCCGAGCGCGTCATCACCCAACTCGCTCAGGAAAACAAAATAGTGTTTGCCACCAGCTTTGGCTACATGGACAGCGTGATCAAGGTGGCCGAGAAGTTCCCCAATGTGGTGTTCATGCATTGCTCCGGTTACAAGACAGCCACTAACGCAGGCACCTATTTCGGACGCATGTACCAGGCCCGGTACTTAAGCGGTATAGTGGCCGGCAAGATGACCAAAACTAACACCATCGGCTACGTGGCCGCTTACCCGATTCCGGAAGTAATCCGCGGCATCGACGCTTTTACCCTCGGCGTCCGCTCGGTCAACCCGAACGCCAAAGTTAAGGTAATGTGGACCATGACCTGGTATGACCCGCCCAAAGAAAAAGACGCCGCAGTGGTGTTATTGGACGGCAACGCCGACATCATTGCCCAGCATCAGGATACACCCAGCCCGCAGCAGGCGGCTGCTGAACGCGGCAAATACAGTATCGGCTACAACAGCGACATGAGCAAGGTCTCGCCCAATACCGTGCTGACATCGGCAGTTTGGAACTGGGGCCCCTATTATGTCAACACCGTCAAGCAAGTCCAGGCAGGCACATGGAAAAATGACCAGTACTGGGGTCCAATTTCAGATAATATCGTAGGTCTGGCTCCCTACGGCCCGGCGGTTCCCGATGATGTAAAACAAGCGGTCGAAGCAAAGAAACAAGAGCTTTTGAGCGGCAAGTTCGACGTATTCACCGGACCGATCAAAGACCAACAGGGAACTGTCAAAGTGGTCGAAGGTCAGAAAATGAGTGATGCAGATATGCTGCAGCTGAACTGGTTTGTCGAAGGTGTGGAAGGAACCATTCCCGCCCAGTAACAGCAAGCTTTTTGTAATAAGCAGCGGCCCGCCGGCTTATCTGCCGGCGGACCTTTCAATTTTGACGGAGGTTTTATGGCAAAGACTTTACTGGTGGAAATGAAGGGCATTACCAAACGGTTTCCCGGTGTGACGGCCAACCGGAACGTGCATTTACAGTTGTTCAAAGGGGAGATCCACGCCCTCCTGGGGGAAAACGGCTCGGGCAAGAGTACCCTGATGAGTGTGTTAAGCGGCCTGTACAGGCCGGATGAAGGAGAAATCTACATCCGTGGGGAAAAGGTGAATTTTCTTTCGCCGCGGGATTCGATAAATGCAGGCATCGGCATGGTCCACCAGCATTTCCGCCTGGTGGAACCCTTTACAGTAGCGGAAAACGTTGCCCTCGGCTCCAGGGAAACACCGTTCAAACTGAGAATGAAGGGGTTGGAAGTACAGATCAGGCAGCTCTCCGCCGATTTCGGCCTGAGCGTGGACCCGGCGGCGCCGGTATGGCGTCTTTCCCTGGGCGAACTGCAGCGGGTGGAGATCATCAAAATGCTCTATCGACAGACCGACGTATTGATCCTGGACGAGCCCACGGCAGTACTTACACCGGGAGAAGTCAAGGATCTTTTTACGATTCTGAAAAAAATTGCCGCGAGCGGCAAGGCTGTTGTGGTGATCACCCACAAGCTCAGCGAAGTAATGACGGTGGCGGACCGGGTGACGGTGCTGCGTGAAGGTGTCGTGGCCGGGACGGCGTTGCAGGAAGAAATATCTGAAAGCAACCTGGCTGCCCTGATGATTGGGCGGGAAATGCCGCAGCCGGCGGCTAAAACAGCGGTTGCGGCGGGACGAACCGTACTGGAACTAAAAGACATGCATGTCCGGGGAGAAGGTGGCAGCGAAGCCCTGGCAGGTGTCAATATTGCCGTACGGGAAGGGGAAATCCTCGGTATCGCCGGGGTGGCCGGCAACGGGCAAAAAGAACTGGCCGAAGCAGTCACCGGGCTGCGCCGTATCAGCGGGGGCAGCATTTTTCTCGGTGATGAGGACGTAACCGGGCTCCCAGTCCGGCAGCGGATCGACCGGGGTATCGGCTATGTGCCGGAAGACCGCCTCGGCACCGGACTTGTGCCGGGCCTAAGCGCCACCGACAACATGATCCTCAAAAATTACCGGAAACCGGGCAGCAACCGGGGCTTCTTCATTCGCCACAGCGATGTACAGAAACAAACCGGGGATTTAATCAAAAAGTTTTCTGTCCGGCTGGCCGACCCCGCCCTGCCGGTCCGTTTTCTTTCCGGCGGCAATCTGCAACGTTTGCTGCTTGCCCGTGAAATTTCAAGCCAACCGCGTCTATTGGTTGCCGTCTACCCTGTGCGGGGACTTGATATCGCGGCGACCGAGGCGATCCACAGCCTGCTGTTCGACCTCCGTGCAACGGGCGCGGCGGTACTCCTGATATCTGACGACCTGGAAGAAATTTTCAAAATGTCCGACCGTATTGCCGTTCTATACCGCGGCCGGGTCCAGTCTGTATTCCCAAATACCGGTGATACCGATATGGAAATCCTTGGCCGGCTCATGACCGGCGCAGCACAAAGAGAGGAAGAGGTATCATGAGTGTCAAACCGGCGCTGCGGCTGGAAAAAAGGCTGGAAACGTCCAGATCGGCGGCTTTCCTGGTACCGGTCGTTTCAGTAGTTCTGGCGCTCTTTACCGGGGCGCTGTTCTTCTGGTTCTCCGGTAAAAACCCGGCTGTCGTTTACAGCTCAATGTTCTATGGAGCCTTCGGCTCTGCCTACGGACTTTCCGAGACAGTGGTCAAGGCGATCCCGCTGTCCCTGTGCGGACTGGGTATTGCCCTGGCCTTCCGTATGCAGCTTTGGAATATCGGGGGCGAGGGTCAGTTTTATATGGGGGCTATGGCTGCCACCTGGGTAGCCCTCTTTCACCCCCAGCTGCCGGGCTGGATTATGCTCCCAGCCATGTTCCTGGCCGGTTTTATCGCCGGAGGCTTATGGGGCCTGCTGCCGGCTGTGCCGAGGGCCTACCAGGGAGTGAACGAAACCATAACCACCCTCATGCTCAATTACATAGCCATCTTCTGGGTGGACTACCTGGTGCACGGCCCGTGGCGGGACCCGGCAGGTTTTAATTTCCCCTTGACGGCGCAGTTTGTCCCGTCTGCCATCCTGCCTGCCTTTGGAACCACCAGGATTCACGCCGGACTGATCTTTACCATAGCAGCCGCGCTGGTGATGTACCTGGTCATGCGGAACACGCGCACAGGCTTTGAGATAAAAGTGATCGGCGAAAGTCAGAGCGCCGCCCGTTATGCCGGTATAAGTCTGGAAAAGAATATCCTGCTGGTGATGCTGTTCAGCGGCGCCCTCTGCGGCCTGGCCGGCATGGCGGAGGTCTCCGGTATCGCAGGCCGCCTGCAGGAGGGCTTGAGCCCCGGGTACGGCTATACGGCCATTATCGTGGCCTGGCTTTCCCGTTTGAACCCCCTGGCCCTGCCTGTAGTCGCCTTTATGTTCGGCGGGCTGCAGGTGGGCGGCTACTCCGTGCAGACCAGCGGCGTGCCGGCCACCACCGTCTCCATGCTCCAGGGACTGCTGCTGTTTTTTGTGCTGGGAGGCGAGTTGTTTTATCGCTATCGTTTGTCCTGGCGGAGTAAGCCCATCAAGGAGGGAGACAACTCATGACAAACGATATACTTATCGCCATACTGGCAACCTCAGTAATGGTTGGAACACCGATTCTGTTCGCTTCACTCGGGGAAATACTTACAGAGCGGGCCGGGATTTTGAACCTGGGCGTGGAGGGGGTTATGCTGGTCGGCGCAGTTAGCGGTTTTGCCGTAGCCCTGTTCAGCCACAACCCCTGGCTGGGGGTGACCGGGGCCATGCTGGCCGGCGGCGCCCTGGCCCTGGCGCACGCTGTTCTCTCCGTCACCCTCAAGGCGAACCAGGTTGTGAGCGGGCTAGCCTTGGCTCTATTTGGCGCGGGTTTAAGCGGCTATCTGGGCAAGTCTCTGGTCGGCATCCCCCTCCCGGTAAAAATAGCAGCCTCCAAAGTCCCCCTGCTTGGCGACATCCCTTTTTTAGGGCCGGTGCTTTTTCAGCAGGACGGGATGGTTTATCTGGGCTACCTGCTCGCTCCGGCCCTGTGGTACCTGCTCTTTCGGACCAGAACAGGCCTCTCTGTCCGCGCGGTGGGTGAAAACCCGGGCGCGGCCGACGCGCTCGGCATCAGCGTTTCCCTCACCCGTTACGCCTGCACCATAGCGGGCGGGATGTTGGCCGGCGCCGGAGGCGCCTATCTTTCCCTGGCCTACGCCCCGGCCTGGCTGGAGAACATGACGGCGGGGCGCGGCTGGATTGCCATAGCCCTGGTTATTTTTGCCGCCTGGAACCCGCTTTACGCCCTGGCCGGCGCCTACCTGTTCGGCGGCATCGACGCGCTTTCCCTGCGATTGCAGGCGATGAACGTGACGGTTTCCCCGTTCTTCTTGAGAATGCTGCCTTACCTTTTTACTTTACTGGTACTGGTGCTGGTCACCAGAAAGTCAACCCGCCACCGCTTCGGCGCACCCAAGGCCCTTGGACTGCCCTACGAACGGGAAGAGCGGTGATGATGTGAAGAAAGCAGGAAAAAAAATTCTTTCCGGCGCGCGCGGAGTATGGCTGCGTAAGCCGGAAACCAAAATCAAAGAAAGCGCGAAAATTTACAAACGCAAAGGACGCAGGCGCCAGGAGCAACATTAAGAAGAAATTCAAAAGCACATCGCGGGAATGGTTCTTATTAACCGATAATAATATGCTCCTTCACATAATGAAAACTATCTTCAGGCCGCCGGGTGCGGAATAAGAGCAGCAAGGAAATGAGACCGATACGGCCAATCAGCATGACGGCAATGATGATGGCCTTCCCCGCTTTGGAAAGTTCGCCGGTGATACCCATGGAAAGACCGGTTGTGCCGAACGCGGAACAAACCTCAAAAATAATTTCTGTGGTTGAGAAGTTTTCAATAGCCGCCAGAGCGACTACAGAGACAAAAATGAGGATCACCGCCAAAAAGAACACCAGCAGCGCCTTCACAATATCTTCCTGGTAAAGTTCCCGTTGGAACACTTTAACATGATTGCTTCCTTCCAGATAAGCTTTTAGGCTAAGCAACAGCACAGCAAAGGTTGTGGTGCGAATGCCGCCGCCACAGCTGCTGGGAGAAGCGCCGATAAACATCAGCAGGGATAAAAACAACAGTGTTGACGAACTGAAAATATTCATATCAATGGAACTGAAACCGCCATTTCGCGTGGTTAGTGATTGAAAAAGCGCCACCGCTATTTTTTGGCTCCACGGCATTCCAGCCAGAGTGCTTGAATATTCGGAAAGCAATATAAAGAAAAACCCGGCAATAACCAGAATGCCAAAGGTGATCGTAGTAATTTTTGTGTAAAGAGAAAACCGCAGCTTTCTTTGCTTGCGCCAGGAGAGGAGGTTGGAATAAGACTCCAGAAGCACCGGAAAACCTATGGCGCCGGCCAGAAGTAAAGTACCGATGACACCCTTCACAATATAATCCTGTTGAAAATCCAAAAGACTGTTGCCGAACAGGTCAAATCCGGCATTTGTAAAACCGGATATTCCGTGAAACACTCCCATGCCCAGCGCGCTTAAAAAGGGCGCCTGGTAATTATATATAAAATGGATGGTCAAAATCAGCGCGCCCAATAATTCAAACAGGATGGCTACCTTTAAAATAAACAGGATTAGTTTGACCATTCCCTGCAGAGATATCTGGTTTTGATCAGCCCTGATCATCAGGCGTTCCCGGAGACGGATCTGGTTGCCCCGCATAACGAAAAACAGAGTTCCCATAGACATGATACCGATGCCTCCAAACTGGATTAAAAAAGCCAGTATGGTTCGTCCGGCCAGGCTAAAGGTGTCCCTCGTTACGACAGTGGTAAGTCCCGTTACGCTGATCGCGCTGGTAGCTGTAAAAAGGGCGTCAATAAACTCAAGTTTAACCCCCGGCTGTAGTGCGAAGGGACTGCTGAGCAGAACCGACCCGAGAAAGGCAAAAAGCAGATACCCCAGCACAATAAACTGTATTGGCGTGAGGATTTTTTTCTGATTCAAAGGAACAGGCCTGATCTTCTCCAAGTCATGCACTCCCTGAAAATCAAAATTTGGACAAGATGTTCTGCCCAAAATAATATTATAGTGGAAAAGTAAATAAATACAACTCAAAATTTATTCTTTCCGGCGACATAATGACTATACGATGAGTATGGCATAAGCTGTCACGGGGACGGCCCCTTTGACAGACTGGTAGTGACGTCAAAGGAGCCGTCCCCGCAATAACTCCAAAGTACACGGATCAGGAACGAGGCTTTACACTTTAAATTGGGAGTGTACCGGCTTCCGTGTAAATGGAATAATCTCACAAGTAATTGTACACACTAATAATGCTTTTACTCATGCGCAGGATAGGGCAACGCGGGAGCGCGACCCGAGCGGGCTTGAGGTTTGGCG